>JAAUTF010000153.1 GCA_012031775.1 Candidatus Altimarinota bacterium
GCGTGAAGCACCTATCCCTGTGCTTGAACTGCAGCGCCGTACCATCATTCTCGGCGGCGCTGCCAACCCCGCCCGCAACATCGTCGCCCTTGGCGCGCGCGCCGTCCAGGTCGGTATCGTCGGCGATGATCCGGAAGGTGCCCAGATCTTCGATCTGTGCGCCGAGGTCGGCATCGACGCCAGCGCCATTATTCGTTCCACCACACGTCCTACCACCCGCAAAACCCGGATTCTTGCCGACGATGCGCCGCGTCTACCTCAGCACGTGGCCCGCCTCGATCGCCTCGATCGTAGCCCGCTCCCTGCTGCCGATGAGGCGCGTATCGTCGAGCAACTCAGCGAACGTATCCCCCACGCCGATGCCGTAATCTGCTCCGACTATCAACTCGGTCTATTGAGCGAACACATCGTCGCCGCCGTGCGCCAGTTATGTCAGCGTCATAACACGCTCTTCTCGGTTGATGCTCAAGGCAACTCGCAGCGGTATACCGCTGCCGACCTCTTTCGCTGCAATAATGTCGAGGCTGCCGCAGCCCTCGGGATGCCTTTGCACACTGAAGCTGATTATCGGCGCGGCTTGCAGCTCCTACGCGACCGTCTGCACGCGCGCCTTGTGATCGTCACCCGTGGCCCGCACGGTCTCTCGCTGCTCGGCGACAATTGCCCTTTCACCACCATCCCAGCCCGCCAACACAGCGAAGTCTATGACACAACCGGTGCCGGCGATACGTTTATCGCCGTTGCAACACTTGCCCTTAGCATCGGTCTCGATCCTCTCAGCGTCGCTCAGCTCGCCAACGCCGCCGCCGCCCTCGTTGTGCGCCGCTTCGGCAACGCCGTCGCCACCCCCGACGAACTGCGCGCCATTTTACACCCATAAAAGAAGCACTGGCCGCCTTGCGCGATGCAAGACGGCCAGTGCTTCTGTGAAGCTTCTGACTCCTGAATTTTGGCTCCCGAATGCTTGTCCTACGCTGCCGCAGCCTGTGTTTTGAAGCTCTGCACAGCCTCTTCTTCGTCCTGGTAAATCTCCGCATATTGCGCAAGGCCCACCATACGAAAAATCTTTTGGAAGTGCTGCGAAAGGCCGCTGACGGCAAGCTTCTGATTGTTGCGGTTCACCTCGGTGACAATACCAATTAGAATCGCGATGCCGGCGCTATTGATATAATCGTTCTGGCGGAAATTTAGCAAGACGAAGCGCGCACCACGATTCGTAACATCGCGATATGCCGTGTTGATCTTTTCTTCAGCAAACGTCGTCACGTCGCCGATCAGATCGATGATCGCAATGCCATCTCGCTCGCGGACACTAACGGTCAATTCGTCCTCTAACATCATCGCTTCTCCTTGCCAGCCCACTCCATTGCTCTCGTCGGCGAGCGCTTTCTCAGCTAACGACAGCCCACTACAGGTTGTCGAAAGTATGCCAGCCAGAAACAATTCCCCGCTTCCCCGTCACTACGATAGCCCGATTCGTCCGTTAACTGCGCGATCAGCATCAGGCCCATCCCACGTAATGGCCCAAGACCGGCCAGTTTGTCGCTTATCGAGAGCGGATCGCCCTTCGGCGTATAACTCTGTAGGCCCTGATCATGTACTTCGACCAGCAATCGCTCGGCATCACAGTGGCAAACAACTGCCACCCGCGTGCCCGGCGATAGCGAATTGCCATGCTCAATGGCGTTGATGCACGCTTCGCTGAGCGCCGTCTTAAGATCTTCGACACGGTCGGCAGCAAGCCCCATGCGCCGCGCAAAAGCGGCAACTGCATCGCGGGCTATTACCTCAAACCCCAACTCACTCGGAAAAGATAGTTCCATGCTCGTTGTGTGCTCAGATGTACTAATCATTGTTCGAGATGGATGACCATACGCACTTGATTACCGCCGCTAGGCGCTGTTGTAAACTCGACTTCGTCCATCAATTCACGGATCAGCCAGATACCCCAGCCCCCTTTGTCGGCATTCACCATGGCGTCTTCGATGTGTGGGTTGCGCGTTGTACAATCGGCGTCGAGCTGTTTTCGACCCTGATCGGCGACGCTGATGATCAATTCATCGTCGCGCGCTGTCAGCAACACTACCACTTTCATCGCCGCATCTTGCTGATTGCCGTGCTCGATCGCATTGGTCACGGCTTCGCTGATCGCGGTTTTTAACGATTCAACACGGTCGTTGTCGAAGCCCATCCGCTTCGCAAGCGACGATGCCGTGTCCATCGCCACGCGCTCATAGCCCAGTTTGCTCGGCAGCCGTAGCTCGATGATCTTTTCTTCTGCGCCGGGCCTGCTTGTGTCGTTGCTCATGCCTGGGCTACCCTGATCTGGGAGGTGGCTACCGTCGAGGTCTCTTTCCAGCAAACAGCGCGCCGATGTATCATTCTAATACTAAAACATCATAGCACAGCATTGCAGCGCGATGCAATAGGACGCAAGTTCTGCTATGCAGCCCAGGCCTGCGTGTGATTCACGCATTCGTATGCACAAACGCACGCGCTATTCTTTTTTACTTTGTTAAACATTTGTCATTAGACATGGTTCGCCAGTATGTGTCAGTTCTGGCGAACGCCAGGTTCAACAAGGGTTTGTGCTAGTCAGTGGTGGCAGCTTCGCTGCCACCACTGACTAGCACAAACGGCTTTAATGTATTTCGAGTTTTACGCGGCCTATGGCGCATGTTTTATGCACCCGCTCTGCTCAGCGCACTAGCCTCGTTATAACCTGATCTCAAAGCGGAATATTACCGTGTTTGCGGCTCGGCAGGTGCTGGCGTTTGGTGCGCGCGAGCTTGAGCGCCCGAATCAGCGCGAGACGTGTCTCGCGCGGCTCGATCACTGCATCTAGGTAGCCACGCTCGGCGGCCACATAGGGGTTGGCAAAGCGCTCCTGATAATCTCCTACCAGCTCGGCCAGCCGTGACTGCAGATCGCTCGCTTCCGCCAGCTCACGGCGGAAGATGATCCGCACCGCCGCATCGACGCCCATCACCGCGATTTCGGCTGTCGGCCAGGCAAAGTTGAAATCGGCGCGAATATGTTTGCTCGCCATCACATCGTAGGCACCACCATAGGCCTTGCGTGTGATCACCGTGAGCTTGGGCACGGTCGCCTCGCAGTAGGCGTAGAGCAGCTTGGCACCATGTCGAATAATACCGCCATATTCCTGCTGTGTGCCCGGCATAAAACCCGGTACGTCGACAAAAGTCAGTAGCGGGATGTTAAACGCATCGCAGAAGCGCACGAAACGTGCCGCTTTTACCGAACTGTCGATGTCTAACGTGCCGGCCAAATGCATCGGGTGGTTCGCCACCACACCAACTGGGTGGCCGTCCAGACGCGCAAAACCGATGACGATGTTCTTCGCCCAGAACGGCTGTACCTCGAAGAAATAAGCATCGTCTACAACCGCTTCAATGATCTGCACCATGTCGTAGGGCTTGCGCGGGTTATCCGGGATGATAGTCTGCAAGGCTTCATCAGCCCGGTCTGGCAGATCGCTCGGCGCAATATAGGGCGGCTCATCTAAGTTGTTCGACGGGATAAAAGACAGTAGCGCCCGCAATTGCTCAAAGCACTCGGCTTCGTCCGCAGCGGCAAAATGCGCCACGCCGCTACGCGAGTTGTGCGTCATCGCCCCGCCCAGTTCCTCGAAGCCCACCTCCTCGCCCGTCACCGTACGGATCACGTCTGGCCCGGTGATGAACATCTGGCTGCTGCCCTTGACCATCAGGATGAAGTCAGTCATCGCCGGTGAATAGACCGCACCGCCCGCACACGGCCCGGCGATGATCGAGAGCTGCGGTATCACTCCGCTGCTCGTTACATTACGATAAAAGATCTCGGCATAGCCGCCAAGGCTAACCACGCCTTCCTGAATGCGAGCGCCGCCGCTGTCATTGATGCCGATGCAGGGCACACCCATCCGCAGCGCTAAGTCCATCACTTTGCAAATCTTCTCGGCGAAGACCTCGCCTAAGCTGCCGCCAAACACCGTAAAATCTTGTGAAAACACACAGACCGCGCGCCCATCGATCGTGCCATGCCCGGTGATCACACCGTCGCCCAGCGGTTTGCGCTTTTCCATGCCGAAGGCTGAGGTGCGATGTACCGCAAAGGCATCAAGTTCGACAAAAGAGCCGGGGTCGAGCAGCCCGTCGATGCGCTCGCGCGCCGTGAGTTTGCCGCGCTCGTGCTGTTTGGTTACCGCCTGTGGGTCGCCGCTCGCCGCCTGTTCCCGCCGCCGCCGCAGCTCCGCAATCTTCTCTGCTGTCGTCTGTGACATAAAGCTCTATTCCTCAATCTTCGTCAGCCGGGCCGAATTCTAGATCGGCAAGTGTACACAATGCCGCAAAATCTTCGACAAGCTCGGGGCTTTCCTCTTCCACAAGCGTCAGCATCTGCGCCCGCTCTGCTGCACTTGTACCAGCGAGCAAACGCCGCACATCGGCAAGGTCTTGCGTACGCCCAGCCTGTAATTTCATCAACAGGAGATAGTTTCGTCCGAGCACTGGAAGACCCGCCGGATCGCGCTCGGGGTTTGTAAGCGCCGATCCCAACCATCTATCCGACCGTGTTAACACATCGATCGGTGGTTCCGCTACCTCTTCTGCTTGAACACTAAACCCACCAATGCTTAATTCGCTGGTCACTCGATAACCCGCTGCGACAAATGCATCGCGCGCCTGCAAGCTGTCACGCTCATAAATCAATATGTCGACATCGAGAGTCATGCGTTCAGGTATATACGCTCGTAATGCCAGACCTTCTACCAACACCCAACGGATGTTGCCGAGAATATACCCGAGATCAGGAACCGGTTGCACCGCCGTCCTCCTTGCAAGAAATTCCGGCGACGATCCAGTGCCACGCGCCGCGCGCCGCAATGCCATGCGTAACAATGCTGTTGCTGGGCGTATCTCCATTGTCTGTGGCACCTTCGGTTGCTGCTTCTATTGCAATGACTGCCGTATCTACTGCTGCTTGAAGTCTTTGCGGTTAAAAAGCACTGCGAGCAAAAACACCGGCACCGCATCGACAATACGCCGCCAGCGCCAGGGCTGCATCAGCAGGCGATACGCCCACTCTAGCCCCACGCGACGTACCAGCACTGGCGCACGCCGCACATTGCCAGAAATATAATCGAAAACACCGCCCACCCCCATCGCCAGCGGCACCTGCAGGAAGGGCTGGTTGCGTGCGATCCACAGATCTTGCGCCGGGTGACCATACGCCACCAGCAGGATGTCTGGGCGCGCCGCCGCGACGATCTGCCGGATTCGCCGGTTCGTGGCGCGGCTGCGGCGTGCCGCCAAAACAGCCCGCAATCGTTAGGCCGGGGTAGCGCTGCTGCAAGCTCACCGCAGTTTGCTCGGCCACACCCGGCCCCGCCCCCAGCAAAAAGACGCGATAGCCGCGCTCTGCCGCCAAAGCCATCAGGCGTAGCGTTAGCTCAACACCGGTGACGCGACCACGTAGCGGCGTGCCCAGATAACGCGCCGCTACCAGTAACCCAAAGCCATCCGGTGTGTTCAGGCTCGTCTGCGCGAGCACCGCAGCAAACGCCGGGTTACGCCGCGCCTCGACCACAAACTCCGGGTTCACCGTCGCTATCTGGTGGGCACCGCCCTGAGCAAGCCAACGCACAACGAGCGCCAGCGTCTCGTCCTCGCTGACATCATCCACCGCAACGCCCAGCACCGTCATGCGCCGCGTACTCGTCGTTTCGTTCATAGGCTTCTATTATACATGCCTGGTGATGGGCAGCGCTGCTGCCCATCACCACGCATCATTCTTACACAGCGTTAGCGCTGCTGCCCATCACCACGCATCATTCTTACACAGCATCAAACTGCTGAATAGCGCATGTCAATGCGCCCTCATGCTGAATTCAGAATTCTGACTCCTGACTCCTGACTCCTGCTATAATGACAAAACTGTTGCACTCCATTCGCGTGCGCCCGGCCTTCTGAATCCTGAATTCTGAGTCCTACCTTCTGCTGCTAGGAGAATGCATGTTCCGCTCCCACACCTGTGGCGCGCTACGCGCCGGAGACGCAGGCAGCGAGGTGACCCTCGCCGGCTGGGTCAATCGCCGTCGCGACCACGGCCCGCTGATTTTTATCGATCTTCGTGATCGTTATGGTATGACTCAGGTAGTCTTCGACGCCGCTGCCTCTGCTCAGGCCCACGCGCTCGCGGGCGATGTGCGCTCGGAGTTCGTGCTGCAGATCCGCGGTACGGTGCGCCCCCGCCCCGCCGATGCCATAAACCCTGAGCTAGCCACCGGGGCGATCGAAGTCCTGGCTAGCGCCGTCGAGGTGCTCAACTCGGCCAAGACAACACCGCTCTACATCGCTAAAGAGGGCGGTGAAGAAGAATCACTGCGCCTCAAATATCGCTATCTCGATCTGCGGCGCGAGCGTATGCAGCGCAACCTTATCCTCCGTCACCGCGTGATCAAGTTTATGCGCGATTTTCTCGATCAGCACGGCTTTCTTGAGATCGAAACACCGATCCTGATTAAGTCGACGCCCGAGGGCGCACGCGACTATCTTGTGCCTTCACGCGTGCATCCTGGCGAGTTTTATGCGCTCCCGCAGAGCCCGCAGCAGCTCAAGCAACTGCTGATGGTCGCCGGCTACGACCGCTACTTCCAGATCGCGCGCTGCTTCCGCGACGAAGACTTGCGCGCCGATCGCCAGCCCGAGTTCACCCAGCTCGATATGGAGCTGAGTTTTGTCGATCAGGAAGATGTGATCACGCTGATCGAACAACTCTTCAGCGAGCTCTGCCGCAGCGTTGTGCCGCAAAAGCACCTGGTCACGCCTTTCCCGCGCCTCACCTACGCCGAAGCCATGGCTCGTTATGGCTCCGACAAGCCCGACCTGCGCTATGGCCTCGAGCTCGTCGATCTGAGCACCGCGCTCGCCGCTAGCGAGTTTAATGTCTTTAAGGCCGCGCTCGCACAGGGCGGCCAGGTCAAGGGCTTACGCGCCCCCGGCTGTGGTAGCTATTCGCGCAAACAGCTCGATGAGCTCACCGAATTGGCAAAGGCCGGCGGTGCCAAAGGCCTCGCCTGGGCCGCACTTCCCAACGCAGGCGGCGAGCTGCGCTCTTCCTTCGCCAAGTTTCTGAGCGCGGCGAGATGGATGCCATCATCGGCCAGTTGGGCGGTCAGCCTGGGGATCTTCTAGTGATCGTCGCCGACCGGCCCGCAGTCGTCGCGGCTACGCTCGATAAATTGCGCCGTGAGTTCGCCGCCCGCCTTGAACTGGCCGATCCCAACGCCCTCGCCTTTGCGTGGGTTGTCGATTTTCCGCTAGTGGAGTGGAACGAAGACGAGCACCGCTGGGATGCCGTGCATCATCCGTTTACCGCACCGCTCGACGAAGATCTCGCGCTTATGACAAGCGACCCGGGCAAGGTGCGCGCTAAAGCCTACGATATTGTGCTCAACGGCTACGAGGTTGGCGGCGGCAGTATCCGAATTCACCGCCGCGATGTGCAGCAGCAGCTCTTCAACCTGCTTGGCATCAGCGCCGAGACAGCGCAAGCTCAGTTCGGCCATATGCTCGAAGCCTTCGAGTACGGTGCCCCACCCCACGGTGGCATTGCGCCTGGCATCGATCGCATTGTGATGCTCCTGGCCGACGAGAGCACGATCCGCGAGGTCATGGCCTTCCCGAAGACACAGCAGGCCGTCGATCTGATGACAAACGCGCCCTCGACAGTGGACGAACGCCAGCTCAAAGAGCTGCATATCGCTTTGAGATAAACAGCGCGTGCTACGTTATACTATACAGGTTACTAGTTAAGATGAGGTTCAAGATAGTAAGGATGTGAGTGCCGCTGTTGGCGGCGCAGCCATCAACAGCGGCACTTACAAACCATCTCGTTGCAAGCTGTTGCAGCGCATAGTCAGGGGGCGAGAATGGAGCAGCGTATTCTGATTGTCGACGACGATGCAAATATTCGTCGGCTCGTTACAATGGCGCTGGCTGAGGATTCGCCCTATGCCGTCCATGCTGTGTCTTCTGGTGAAGCCGCGCTGCTGCATATTACTCGCCAGCCGGTCGATCTTCTATTTACCGATATTAAGATGCCCGGTATGAACGGTATTGAGCTTGTGCAGCGCGTGCGCGAACTCGATCTGAACATGGCTGTGATCGTCTTTACTATTAGCCCCGAAGATCTGAGCGCCGAGCGCGCAAAAGATCTGAAGATCGACTGCCTGTTGGAGAAGCCGCTTGCCCCCGAGCAGTTACGGCTGGCCGTCGATCTCTTGCTCGACCCACGCAAGCTCTTGCCGCGCGCCCGCCCTCCGCAAGCCGAGCCTGAATTGGCACAGAAGGGGTCGACCCGTCCGCTCTCTTCCACTACCCGCCCGCTTGGTGGGCCGCTCAACCAGCGCCTTGCGCAGAGTCAGGCACGACGCCAGACTACGCCGCTCGCTAGCGAGCCTGCACCCGTAGCCATGCGCCTTACCTCCAACAACCATAGCGGGCGCGGCTACTCCGAGGCCCAGATCGAAGCGATGCGTCTGGCACTCAAAGACCTTGCCCTTGAGCCCGATGTTCACTGCGCCCTGCTCGCCGATATGAGTGGTATCGTGTTGACACATTGGAGCCGCCGCCGCGACATTAACGTCACCGTCGTCGCCGCCTTGGCCGCTGGCAACTCGCTCGCCCTCGCCGAGATCGGGCGCAATCTCGGCCAGCAGCGCCCCAGCAACCTCGTTATCCAGGAAGGCTTCGACCAGAGCATCATCATGGCCCATATTAACGACCTGCTGCTGCTCCTCGCAATTGGTGCCAATGCCTCGCTCGGCTGGGCACGCATCGCCACTTTGCGCGCTTGCGAAGACATCACTCGTATCGCTAACGGCACTGGTTGACGTTTGACAGCTAGCGACAGCTTTGTTATAATCAGCGAGGTTAAGGGCGGTAATCCCGCTCTCTTTTCATGTTCTGGCTGCTGCCAGCTTTAAGAAAAGGGATGGTGCGGGCAACATTGCTCCGGCCAGAACCTGTTTCTAGATTTTCTGAAATCGGGAGAACGACGTGTACGCGATCATTCGCGACCGCGGGATGCAATACCGCGTAGAGCAAGGCCAGACACTCACGGTTGATCTGATGGACGCCGAGCCGGGCAGCACGATCGAGCTGAACGAAGTTTTGCTCATCGGCGGCAGCGACGAGGTTAAAGTCGGGGTGCCGCTTGTTGATGGCGCAAAGGTAACGGCTGAAGTGCTTGGCATGGTGAAAGGCGAGAAAATTATCGTCTTCCGCTATCGCAACAAGAAGCGCTATCGCCGTCGCACCGGTCATCGCCAGAGATATACGCAGATCAAAATCAACGAGATTGTTGCATAAGGCAGGTTTCAGCAAGAGGTGTCGGAGCAAATTTTTATGGCATTGCTGCAAAAACACGCTCTAACAAGACCGCTTACCGAAACATTGTTACCAAGAAGGAGATATCGATGGCTCATAAAAAAGGTGTAGGCAGCTCGCGCAACGGCCGTGATAGCAAGCCAAAAATGCGTGGCGTGAAGAAGTACGGCGGGGAGCACGTCGTTCCCGGCAATATTATCATTCGTCAGTGCGGCACCAAAGTTAAGCCCGGCCCCAACGTGGGCCTGGGGCGCGACTATACAATTTACGCGCTTATCGAGGGCAAGGTGAAATTCCAGCCCTACTCGCGCACGCAGAAGATGGTCTCGGTCGTGCCGATCGAAGCGCCGGACACAGAGCCGGTCGCTGTCGCCGCTGACTAAGAACATGCCGAGATGCAGAGCCATGGCTCTGCATCTCTCAGGCTTTTTAAACAGCAAGAAAAGAGAGCATACGATGAAAAAGGGCATTCACCCAAAATTTCATTCCGATGGCGTTGTCTGCACTACGTGCGGCACGAACTGGAAGATCGGCACAACCCGCCAAGGCTTGCGTGTTGAAATCTGCTCTAATTGCCACCCGTTTTACACCGGCGAGCAGCGCATTGTAGACACCGCCGGTCAGGTTGATCGTTTTATGAAGCGTCTCTCAGTCTCGCAGAATCGCCAGGCCGACCTGGAGAAGCGCAAGAATGAGCGCAGCCAGCCAGCTCCGAAGAAAAGCTTGCTCAAAGAGATCTACGGCGACGACGCCTAGATCTGAGAGCAGTGAGCAGAACAAAAGCCGGAGCAGTGCTCCGGCTTTTGTTCTGCTCCAAGCATATCAAACTGTGTGTTGGTAGAGCGCGCTCAGCCGCGCCGCGTGCGCCATTACCTCAGCGCGCAGCTCCGCTGGGCTCAGCACTTCAACATCGGCACCCCAACCCAGCACCCACGGCGTGATCTCGCGTGTGCCACCCACCGTCATCATCAGATCACAGCAGCCATCCTCGTGTTCGATCAAACGCTGACTGTGATGCCAGACGCTCTCACGCACCCGCGAGGCTGCCTCGCCACGAAATCGTAAATGCACCTCGACCGCAGCCTCGTCCATCACCCCCCAGGCATGTGCCAGATGACGATACGGGTCGAAATCCACTGGGATAGCGTAGTTCTCGTCGAGCAGCTCAGCATCCTCGATCCGCTCGATTTAAACGTCGTAGCGCCTCACGCAGCTGATCGTAGCCGATCACATAGGCCGCAGGTGTGCTACGCGAAACCTCGATAAAATACGGCG
>JAAUTF010000154.1 GCA_012031775.1 Candidatus Altimarinota bacterium
GTTACCGCAGCCAGCAGAAAGGTGTTCTGCGGGCTGCGCCGCACCACTACATAGCGCAAAAACCCTTCGTGGCTCCGAATGTTGTAATCTGGCAGGCCACGCTCACGTATAGCGTTCCACACGGCCTGGGCGGCGGCAAAGCCCGTCGGCGGAATGAGATGACATGTCTCTAAATCGACGATATAGTTAAACTTGCCGCGCATCCGTAGCCCGAAGCGGCCTTTAGTCGCGACATAGTCCATTCTTGTACGATACTCGTAGGCATCTGGCGAGGCGACCACGTCGAGCGGCGGGCCGTCGTAACCGGCTTCTTGCCAGATCAGGTTGAGCGCCCGCGTTTTGGCCTGCACTTGCTCGGCGTAGGCGATATGTTGAAACGAACAGCCACCGCACTGCTCGGCGTGGGGGCAGCGCGGCGTCTCCGGTATTCCACGCCGCGCCTCGTTACTGATATACTGGCGAAATTCTTTTGATCGCATCGAAAAATGCTCGTGGTAGTGTTACAACCCACAGCGACTACGAGCCCTATTGTACGCCAAGTTCCATCCGCTCTTCGATCACACGGCGCACAGCGTCGATATCGGGCGGTAGCTCTACAGGAGGGTTGGCATAGCTGCTGCTCACTTCGCGCAGCATATGCTCGTGATAATCGACCTTAAAGCGGCTGAACTTCAGACCGTGCGCAGTCGACACCACGATCACACGGTCGGAGCGTTTGATCGTGCCGTTCCGGACCAGCTTCATTGTCGCCGCCAGCGCAACACCAGTATGCGGGCACGTATAGGCCCCGGTGCGGTCGGCCAATGCCGAGGCATCGGCCAATTCCTGCTCGCTCGCCTGCTCCACAATGCCGTCGAACTGCTGCAAAATGCGGATCGCGCGGTTGATGCTCACCGGATCACCGATCTGGATGGCCGATGCCGCCGTGTTCTGCGCCTGAATCGGCGTGTACTCTGTAAAGCCGGTGCGGTAAGCACGATAAAGCGGGTTGGCGTTTTCGGCCTGGGCACAGACAATGCGCGGCAGGCGATCGATCAGCCCCAGCTCGTACATCATCTGCATGCCTTTGCCGAGCGCCGCCGTATTGCCCAGATTGCCGCCGGGGATAACGATCCAGTCCGGCACTTCCCAGTCGAATTGCTGACAGATCTCGATACCGACCGTTTTCTGGCCCTCGATACGCAGTGAGTTAAGCGAATTGGCCAGATAGATGCCGTTCTCGACATCCGATGTCACCGCACGCACCACTTTCATACAGCCATCGAAGTCGGTGTCAAGCGCCAGTACCAGCGCGCCATGGGCGATCGGCTGCACCAGCTGCGCCGTGCTAACCTTACCCTTCGGCAGAAACACGATTGTGGGGATGCCCGCCGCCGCGCCATAGGCCGCCAGCGCCGCCGAGGTGTCGCCAGTGCTCGCACAAGCTACCGCACGGATCGGCTTGCCATCGGCGATCATCTGCTTGACCACGCTGATCAGCACGGTCATGCCCAGATCTTTGAAGCTACCGGTGTGCGAGTTGCCACAGAGTTTGATCCAGAGATCGTCGACGCCTAGCTCGCGCCCGAGACGTTCGGCCCAGAACAAATTGGTGCCGCCCTCGAACATACTCACGACGTTCTCGTCGGCAACAGTCGGGCAGACCCATTCTTTCTTGCCCCAGACACCGCTGCCATAGGGCCAGCGGGTGCGCATCCAGCGCTGCTCGAAGAGCTGTTTCCACTCGCTCGCACTACGCGTGCGCAGCTCGGCCATATCGTGTTGAACTTCGAGCAGGCCGCCGGAGCGGCTATAGTAAACCACATCGGTGAGTGGGTAACGTTCTTCCGCATCATCCTGCGCCGCAAACCACGCGCGGTAGCTCATCACAGTATCTCCTCGCTTCATGTCGAGCTATAACAATCCTAAACAAGTTGTGGAGAAGCCGCTAGTGCGCGCACACGGCGACGCAACATATGCACACCAGCCCCTTACTACACACTATTTAGGTTTACTATATGGGCGTCATTATACCATTGGGCGTGGCGGCGCGTCCGGCGCATCGTTCGCGAGCAACACGATTTGGCGGGCGGCCTCATCGCGCCAATAGCCGGGCGGAGCCATAGCGACGTAGTGCTGCAGATCGGCGCGGGCTGCTGCCGAAGAGCCATTGAATCGCTGAAAGAGGCCACGTTGTAGATAGGGCTCGGGCCAGGCGGGCCGCAGCTCGATAGCACGTCCGAGATCGCTCAGGGCCGCCTGGTATTCACCTAACTCACGGCCGCGCACCAGGCCACGCTGGTAGTATGCGAGCGCAAAATCGGGCCGATTGCGTAGCGCGTGCCCATAGGCACTTATTCCACCCACGAAGAAGCTGCGGTCGCTCAGGCGCTGGCCGGTATAACACAGGCTCAGGCCCCACAGATACCAGGTGCGCGCCCAAAAGGTGCGCCAGACAAGAGACAATTTGGGCATAAAAGTAGAAGCTTGTCCTTAACTATAGCAACTCTAACCGGTTTGTGAACAAGCTTGTGTGCAATGCAGGTAGGATTGTTATATTCTTCCACACACCATCCAAGCCTATGGTATCCTTTTTTTATGATACTCCTCGACGAACTGCTCGCCGCCGGGGGCACCTTGCACGGTGCTGCCGCAGCCCATCGCTTCAGCGATTGGAGCTATGACTCGCGCCTGACACGGCCCGGCGAGATCTTTATCGCCCTGCAGACGGCACGCGCCGATGGCCACGATTATATCGCCGCTGCCCTGGCCGCCGGGGCTAGCGGCGTGCTCTGCGCCTACCCGCCAACCGATGCGGCACAGGCTACGATCTTAAAAGTCGAAGATCCGATCGCGCTTGTGCAGCGCTGGGCCGCCACGCGCATACGCCATTATAGCCCCTTTACAATCGCGGTGACCGGCAGCGTCGGCAAGACCTCCACGCGCCGTGCTATCGCCACACTGCTGAGCGCTCAGGTGCCGACATTCCAGAGCCGCCGTAGCTTCAATGGTTTGCTTGGCCTGCCGCTCACGTTTTCGCAACTCGGCCCTGAGCATCGTTTTGCCGTGCTGGAATGCGGTAGCGATCGCCCGGCGAGATCGCTGCACTTGCCCAGCTCTTCCCGCCCCAGATATCCGTCGTCACTGCCGTCGGCGCGGCCCACCTGCGCAGCTTCAACACCCTCGCCGGTGTCGCTGCCGAGAAGGGCGCGCTTGTCGCCGCATTACCCCCTGGAGGTATAGCTGTACTCAACGACGACGATGCCCATGTCGCCGCGATGCGCGCGCCTCACACCCGCGCAGGTCATCACTTTATGGCCAGGGGGCAGGCTGTGACCTGCGCGGCGTGGCGCGTGAGTTCACGCTCGAGGGGCACAGTGCTCGATCTGTTCTGGCAAGGCCAGCACCTCAGTGGGTCTATCGCGCTCATCGGTGAGCCGGCAGTATATGTGGCGCTAGCCGCCGTGCAACGCGTTGGCCTGCGGCATTCCCTTCGCCACAGCGGTCGCGACGCTGGCTGCGGTAGAGCCGGTGCCTGGCCGATTGCGCCCGCTACCCGGCCCCAACGGTGCGATCGTACTCGATGACAGCTTCAACGCAGCTCTGCCCGCCGTGCTCGCGGCCCTCGATAGCCTACAGCGTTTGCCAGCGCGCCGCCGCATCGCGGTGCTGGGTGCGCTCGGCGATCTCCCGCTCGACGAAACACCGATCTATCAGGCGATCGGTAGCGCTGCGGCGCGCACGGTCGATCGCCTGATCTGCTACGGCGATTGGGCACCGTCGCCAGCCAGGCTGCACACAGCGTGCGGCCCGAACTGTCGGTGCAGATCGTCGATACCGCCGCCGCCGCAGTTCAAGCGCTCCTTGCCGATCTCGGCACCGGCGACCTGATCTTGGTGAAGGGCGCTGCCGCCGCGCGTATGGAGCGCGTCGTGGCGCGCTTGCTTGAGGGCGCACAGGCTCCGTCTACATATAGCCCCACGCTGAAGCATGGGAGCGTGCGTAAGGATGAGCCTCCTGCACGGCTTTGCAGTTCAATTTCAGAGACCCTCGTGCGCCAGGAGCCAGCATGGCGCAGTGTGCGCGTCGGTGATCCGGGGCGGCCCACTTGGTTGCGCATCGACCTCGACGCGCTCGCGAGCAATGTGCGCCGCTTGCGCGTGTTGAGCGGCGTGTCGCTGATGGCGGTGCTTAAAGCCGATGCCTACGGCCACGGTGCGGTGCGTGTTGCTCGTAGCGCTCTGGCCGCCGGCGCTGCACAACTTGCCGTTGCCACGTTCGGCGAGGCGCGTATCCTGCGCGCTGCCGGCATCGATGCGCCAATCCTCATCCTTGGCTATACACCGCCCTGGCAGGCCCAGCAGGCCGTGGCGCTCGATCTTGCTTGCACTGTGTTCGACCACGCCGCTGCCCGTGCGCTCAGCGAGGCCGCCCAGATGCTTGGCCGGGTGGCCAAGATTCATGTCAAGGTGGATACAGGTATGGCGCGCCTCGGCCTCACACCAGCTGAAACGCCCGCGTTCCTCGCCGCCCTCCACGATTTGCCAGCACTCGATGTTATCGGCCTCTACACACATTTCGCCACCGCCGACAGCGCCGACGACGACTTCGCCCACGAGCAACTGCGGCGTTTTAGCGCACTATTGCAGGGTATTGAAGCCGCCGCCCTACGGCCACGGTTGATCCACGCCGCCAACAGCGCTGCTGCGTTGCGCTTTCCGGCAGCGCGCTTCGACATGATCCGGCCTGGCATCGCCTGCTACGGCCTTAACCCATCTGCTGAAACGCCACTGCCACCGGGCTTTCAGCCGGTGCTCTCGTTTTACAGCGAAGTTGCTCAGGTGCGCGCGCATCCTAGCGGCACGCCGCTCTCCTACGGCGGCACTTTTGTCACCGCCCGTCGCTCACGTATTGCAACTATACCTGTCGGTTACGCCGACGGCCTCAGCCGCGCACCCGCCTGGCGCGTGGTGCTTGTGCGCGGCAAACGCGCGCCGATCGTTGGGCGTATCTGTATGGATTATGCACTGATCGATGTGACGGATATCGCAGAGGTCAAACGCGGCGACCCGGTCGTGATCATCGGCAGCCAGGGCGACGAGACGATCAGCGCCGAGGAAGCCGCGCACTGGCTTGGTACGATCAACTACGAGGTCGTCACGGGGATTCTGCCGCGTGTGCCGCGCGAGGTGGGAGAGTAAATGTTGGCGTGGCCGTGCCGATGGCACAACCACGTCAGCACGTTTTTACTCGAGGCCGAGGTAAGCCTTCTGCACCGTCTCGTTGGCGCGCAGATTGGCCGCTGTATCTTCCAGCACGATCTCACCGGTCTGCAAGACATAGCCGCGATGGGCGATACCAAGCGCCAGCAGCGCGTTCTGCTCGACCAGTAGCACCGTCATCCCCTGGCGGTTGATCTCGGTGATAATGTCGAAGATCTGCTCGACCAGCACCGGTGCCAGGCCCATAGAGGGTTCATCCAGCAAGATCAGCTGCGGGCGCGTCATCAGCGCGCGCCCGATCGCCAGCATCTGCTGCTCACCACCCGAGAGCGTTCCGCCCTTCTGGCTCACGCGCTCACGCAGACGCGGGAAGAGCGTGAGCACTCGTTCGAGATCTTCCTGGTAGATGGCGCTGCGTGTATCGTGCAGGTACGCACCCATCTCTAGATTCTCCAGCACTGTCAACCGCGGGAAGATGCGTCGGCCCTCGGGCGACTGCGCCACACCCATTTTCACGATTTCGTGCGCCGGTAGTTTGTCGATCTGCTTGCCGTTGAAGCGCACATTGCCGATGCGCGGCGACAGCAGGCCCGAGATCGTGCGTAATGTCGTGCTCTTGCCCGCGCCATTCGAGCCAATCAGCGTCACGATCTCGCCCTTTTCAACCGTGATCGACATGCCCTTCAGCGCGTGGATCTTCCCATAATACGTGTGAACGTTATGTAGTTCGAGCAATGCCATTGACTGCACCACAGCTTTCAAAACACAAATCGCCAATTCCGCCTGGCATCACATGCTATGCCCACCGCACCACCGCGCCCATTTGTATTACGGTAGCGGTTCCAGCACTACCATCACCCGCACCGGGCCGCCGAAGCCAGGGCGCGAGCAGCCCGGGAAGGCCGGATTGGTGAGTAGCGTGCGCCAGTAATCGCCGTGGCCCCAGTTTGGCCCCATCGTCCACGCGTAACGTACTTCGGTGGGGTAACCGCGCTGCGCGTCGTAGTCGACAGCGGTGGTCACCGCGACGCGACAAATACAATTGCCGGGGCCAGGAAAACAGCGCGAGCGCTCACCTTCCAACCCTTCGATCCAGCGAAACAACTTGCTCACCGTCCAGGTTGCCGGCTGATTACAGCGATTAAGCACGACCTGGTCTATCGCTTCACCGGTTACCAGCAGCTCTTGCTGGCAGATCGTTCGCCCGCTCTGCTCGCGGTAACTGATACGATAGGCAGCAAACGACTGCGCCTGCCAGCGCGCCTCGGCTGCCGCGCGTTCAGAAGCCGTCACCGCGCGTGAACCACTCTGGAACAGCCAGAATCCCGTAAGCGCTATCACGACGATCCCGGCGAAGAGGATCAGGCGCGTTGATGACTTCAGGCGATGCATAGGGTCACTCTGCCACTGAGCCTACCGGGCGCAGCCTGCTGCACCCTTACGCGATCCACACCCTTGTTCTTTCACTTTGCGCTCTGCGCTATACCGAAGGCGTCTCTGTCTCGAACGCACCCGCCGCGCCTTGCCCAGATAAGCCTCGATCACCCGCGAGTTGCTGCGGATCACCTGAGCATCGCCCTCTGCGATCTTCGTGCCATAGTCGAGCACCGAAATGCGCTCGGAGATCGCCATCACCAGCCGCATGTCGTGCTCGATCAGCACCACCGTCACACCGAGTTCGTCGCGCAGCCGTTTGATCAGCCGCGTCGCCTCAACCGTTTCGTTCGGGTTCATGCCTGCGGTCGGCTCGTCGAGCAAGATCAGTTTGGGCTCGCCGGCCAGTGCGCGCGCGATCTCAAGCCGTCGCTGATCGCCATAGGGCAGGTTCTTGGCCAATTCGTCGCGCTTCTCGTCGAGGCGCACGAAACGCAGCAGTTCGCGCGCCCGGTCGCGCGCCTTCGCCTCTTCGCCGCGCACGCCAGGGCTGCGCAACACAATCTGCCAGAACGGCGCTTTTTAGATGCGTGTGCATACCGACCAACACGTTCTCCAGCACCGTCATATTATTGAAGAGCCGAATATTCTGAAAGGTGCGCCGCATCCCCATCGCCGCGATCTGATCCGAGCGTCGGCCCGCGATCGGCTGGCCATTAAAGGTCACCACGCCTTTCTCCGGCGTGTAGATGCCCGTCAGAACGTTAAAAAACGTCGTCTTGCCGGCACCGTTTGGCCCGATCACGCTCACAATACTGCCCTTGTCGACGGTTAGCGTCACATCGTTGACCGCCGTGAGGCCGCCGAAGATCTTAGTGATGTTTTTTGCTTCCAACAAATGCATTATGTTCACCTATCAGGCTGAAGCTTGCACCTCTTTGCCATCGCCGCCCTCATCGACAATCTCGGGCTCGTCCTCGTGCAATTCTTGACGGCGACGATCTTCCGGCAAAATACCTTCGGGCCGAAAGATCATCATGACGATCAACAAGAGGCCGAAGAGCAACCGCTGATACTGCGTCGGATCGAAGGCTTCGGGGATCGGCACACCACTATCCTGCATCTGGCGCAGCACAGTGGCGACCCGCGGCAAAATCATCAGGTTGAGCAGCGTCACCAGAATTGCTCCCAGAACAACGCCGGGGATGTTGCCAAGCCCGCCCAAAATCACCATCGAAAGAATGCTGATCGAGCGCAATAGATCGAAGGTCGGTGGGTTGATGAAGAGCTGTTTAGCTGCGAAGACCACACCCATCGCGCCAGCAAAGGAAGAACCGACCGCGAAAGCCAGCAGCTTCATCCGCACCAACGGGATGCCCTGCGCGATCGCCGCCGTCTCATCCTCGCGGATCGCCGTCCACGCGCGCCCGATGCGTGATACTTTCAAGCGTCGCACCACAAAGACCGTGATCAGCACCAGCAGCAGCACCAGGAAGTAGAAGAACAGCTGATACAGCGCGTTCTGATCCAAACCTGTCGCTTCCAAAAGTGCCGCCTCAAAAGGAATCGGCGGTCGTTCGATGTCTTTAATGCCCTGCGCACCATTCGTGATATTCACCGGCTTGTCCAGGTTCACCGCCAGCACGCGGATCACCTCGCCAAGGCCGAGCGTCACGATCGCCAGATAGTCACCGCGTAACCGTAGCACAGGCAGGCCAAGCAGCACACCGAAGCCACCGCCGACAACCAGGCCCAGTAGAATGAAGACATAAAACCATCCCGCTGGCACCGGCCCCAGGCTAGGGAAAATATTCGTGATCTGCGGTGTCGAAACAATCGCCCAGAGATACGCTCCAACCGCATAGAAGGCCACAAAGCCGAGATCGAGCAGGCCGGCGAAACCGACCACAACGTTCAGGCCGAGCGCCAGCGCCACATAAATACCGGCCTGTGTCGCTACATCGATGTAGAAAGGGTTCAGCGTACCGAAATAGGGCAGCACCACGCCAAAGGTCAGCACACCCATCAATAGCTTGAAGGGCAGCACCACCTTCGCACGGTAGACCAGCAAGGCGAAGAGCAGAAAGAAAATGAATACGATATCGGTGAACAGGCTGGTGCGATTATTGCCGAGCAGCAACGCAGACGTTATCGCCGCATACAGCACCATAAACCCGTAGCCCGTCGGCCCGCCCAGCAGCATCGCCCCGATCCGATCCCACCCGCCCGAGGGCGGCGGGCTCGCACTTGTTCGGCTCATCGCCATAATGATCCCTTATTTCAGGAAAAGATGTGTAGACGCTGCTGGTAGCAAAGCTATCAGCGTCGTCTACACAAACCTCTTTTCTGAAAACTCATTTCACACCTTCTGCGTCGTCGCCTCGCCGAGCAAGCCCGAAGGGCGGAAGATCAAAATCAAAATCAAAATACTAAAAGCAGCGATATCAGCGTAGCTCGCGCCCGAGAAGGCACCAGCGGTGAAGATCGAGAGGTACGAGGCCACAAAGGCCTCCAGAAAGCCCAGGACGATCCCGCCGACCATGGCACCGGTGATATTGCCGATGCCGCCTAGCACTGCTGCTGTAAACGCCTTCAGGCCGGGGATGAAGCCCATATACGGGTTCACCGTGCCGATATTCATGCCGAAGAGCACACCGGCAGCGCCACCGAGCGCCCCACCGATCAAGAAGGTCAGCGCGATAATCTGGTTTACATCGATGCCCATCAAACTGGCAGTCGAGCGATCTTGCGCTGTTGCACGAATCGCCTTGCCGAGCCGGGTCGCATTCACCAGGTAATTTAGTGCCAGCAGCATCAATAACGAAGCCACGATAAAAATAACCGCTTTGATGCTGATCGTCACCGGAATGTCGCGATCGCCGATTGGCATGGTGGCGAGCTGAAGCGCTGGGCCGAAGCTCGGCGTCTCGAAGCGCGCGTTGAAGCCAAGCGGAGTGTTCGTGGCGATCAGACGCACTAGATCTTGCAGTACCAGTGACATACCGATCGCCGAAATCAGCGGCACCAGCCGCGGCGCATTGCGCAGCGGGCGGTAGGCCACACGCTCGGTCGTCATGGCCAGCAAGCCGCTCACCAGCATACCAAGCGCGATCGCGATGACCACAAATAACAGCGGCGGGAAGCCGTCGATAATCCCCATGCTTGTCAGCGTGTAGCCAAAGGCCGCGCCGACAAAGCCACCGACCATAAAGATCTCGCCGTGCGCAAAGTTGATAAACTCTAGCACGCCGTAGACCATCGTGTAGCCCAGAGCAATAGTCGCAAACAAGAAGCCACGCACAATACCGTCGATGATCACCTGAGGCAAAATTGCCAATGTCGTTTGCAAAATCTGTGGGTTCGATGAGCTCAGCAGCAGTGCAAAGATGATAACGATCAGCCCCAGCACCACAGCACTTCCGATAATAAAGAGCAAGACCTGGCCAAGCGGCCCGAGCACAATGCGCAGCAGTTCGCCAAGCGAGCGCTGCCCTTTTGCCTGCCGGGCGTCGACATTTGCCTCAGCTGCCATAGAATACTCTTCTTCTCTACCTAGAAAAGGGTTGAAAGGGAGGTTTGTGAGCTACAGTTGTGGTTGCAATGCAACCAGCAACTGTAGCTACATCCCCTTTTGAGCCTGGCCGTAGCCAGGATACTTACTGAGGCGGGGCGATGTCGAGCCGCGTGACCAGCTCGTTGGCATTCCAATCGGCGACGTTCGCCTGCAACACGAAGTAGGTTGCCGTTTCGATGTCACCCTTTTCGTTGAAGACGTATGTTCCGGTAATACCCTGAACGTTCGGCGAAGCCGTGACTGCTGCCACGACCTGCTCACGCGTCGGCTTGGCACCGGCGTCGACCGCCGCCCGGATCACGCCGCCGAGGCAGATGCTCATTGCATCGTAGGCCTGGGCGGAGAAGGGCGGGGCGGGCTCGCCATAGGCTGCTTCATAGTCGGTCGCGAACTGCGCCGCGTTCGGGAACTGGCTCACCGGCGCAGCCACCGAGTGTAGTACATGCCCTCCACCGCGTCGCCCGCCAGG
>JAAUTF010000155.1 GCA_012031775.1 Candidatus Altimarinota bacterium
CGCGGCGACCCGAGCAGGGTCGGCGGCCGCAGCGGCATGGTACAGCGCCTCAAGCATCAGACCCTGGGCCTCATACCAGTCACTCGCTCGGAGGTGGAGCGTGGCGATCGCATCCGCGTCCATGGCCGCTTCCTGCAGGAGGCGCTGCTGCAGCAGTTCGCCAAACAGATGGTGGTAGCGATACCAGCAACGCTGGTCGTCCAGTGGAACAAGGAACAGATTGGCGCGTTCGATGGCTTCAAGGGTCGCCTGCCCGGTGCCGACGGGCATGGCGAGGACTGCGTCACACAGCGGGCCACAGAACCGGTCAAGCACCGACGTGCGTAGCAGGAACTGCTGAAGCAGCGTGGGCTGCTGTTGGAGCACTTCTTCGAGCAGATAGTCGAGCACAAAGCGCTGACTGCCGGAGAAGGAGTGTACGAAGTCGGCTGCGTCCTGATGGCCGCGCAGGGAAAGCGCCGCCAGGTGGAGGCCGGCGGCCCAGCCTTCGGTGCGGCTTGCGAGGACAGCGACCACATCTGCCGACAGATTCAGACCTTCAGTCTGGCTGAGCAGCGCGTCTGCCTCGGTGTGGCTGAAGCGCAGCTCGGCGACGCGCAGCTCAGTCAGCTGATCACGGGCGCGCAGGCGGGCCAGGGCAGCGACGGGTCTTCGCGGGTGGCGATCACCAGGTGTAGCTGGGGAGGCTGGTGAGCCAGCAACAGGCCGAGGGCCGCGTCAACCGGCGCTGCATTGACCAGATGGTAGTCGTCGAGGACGAGCACAACCGGCTGCGCGAGCGTAGCGAGTGCGTTAATCAGGTCTGTCACCGCTGCGGCAGGCGTTGGTGCCTGTGGCGCAAGCAGCGCAGCCAGCAGCCCCGCCCCAAACTCCGGCACGACGGTTTGTAGCGCGGCGACAAGGTAGGCCAGAAAGCGCGCAGGCTCGTGATCGCTCGCGTCGAGCGTCAGCCAGGCGACCGGCGCGCGCAACCGTCCAGCCACTGGGTGAGCAGCGTCGTCTTGCCAAAGCCGGCTGGGGCGGCGACCAGCGTCAGTTTTCGCGCCAGCCCCTCGCTGAGCCGTGCGATCAGGTGGGGCCGCACCATCCCCTTCGGACGGGGCGGCGGTCGGTACAACTTTGTGGCAAGCAGCGGAGTGGGCATTGCTCCATTATAGTGCCAGGCCATGCTGTTTGGTAGCATAGAACAGACCCGCGCGACGAGCCATCGTGAGCCGTGGCTGTATTTTGTTGTCTTCGCGCGCTTCCTGATAGCCTGGTCTGCCGTCGCGTATCTGCGCCGCCGTCCCGCATACAAACTTCTGGAGCCCGAGCTTCAGGTGCTGACACCGACCCAATTCGCGGAACCTGGCCCGCTCCTCCTTGCCGACCTTGGATGAACATAGCTTCAGCGACGGGGAGCTATCCGCAGCCGGGCCAGCCGCTGCTGGAGCGCCACCAACGGGCCGCTGTAGGTTGGCCGATTAAGACGGTGTTTCGCGACAGTAAACAGTTTGCGGGGCTGGAGGCGTGTCAATGCTGGGCAGGCCGGGCAATGATACGGCAGGTCGCTCTCGTTCTGCTGATGTTCGTGGGCGTACAACTCTTGCGTCGCTCGGCAAGTGATTATATTGCTGGTGATTCGTAATGCGCGTTACAACCAGTCAGGGTACGGCAGTCGGTTGAAAGCTTTCAATTGACCGCAGCTTGGTCTGGTTGACTATGCAAAAAGCCCCCGTGCGCTTCTATTCGGGGGCTTTTTCGCGACTGGAGAAATCGCGCTTTTTGGTTCTCTCTTTCTACACCGGCTGCTCGACCTTGGTGCGCTCGCGTTGGAGGCCAGGTGCTGCGTGGCGCTCCCTATTCAGCAATGCTCTGCAACTCCTCGGCTGGCACGAGGCGCGCAAGGTGGCCGACGTTGGTGGTTGCGATTACTACGTTGTGGCCAAGACTAATCAGCAAAGCAGCCTGGGCGGCGAGAATCACATCGTCGTCAAGTGCCAGGTCAGGCGCGGTGGGCTTTCCCTCTTGACGCAGCTGCGCCCAATAGGCCGCTGCCTGCAGCATCGTCGCTGTGGTAATGACCACATACCCAAAGTCGGCCTTGAGCTGGTTGAGCCGTTCGACGCCACGCCGCTTACGCGCCCGCAGCAGCTCACGGCGCACTTCGTAATTAGAATGAACCTTCTATAGGGGTAGCCGAAGGAGCATAACCAAACTGTCGTTTATATTCTCGACTGAACTGGGCGGGGCTAGTGTAACCGACCATGTAACCCGCCTCGTTTGCTCGTTTGCCTCCTCTGATTAATGCCTGTGCGCGATGAAGTTTAATTGATTTCGCATATTGTAATGGTGGCAAGTGCATGACCTCTTTGAAATGACGATGAAATGTGGTTGCACTCATATTGACCATCTCTGCCAGGGCCTCAACCGAAATCGTCTGATCCATACTGCGGTGAATGTGATCCACTGCACGCGCAATTTGTTGAATTTGTGCCTGTCTTTGCAAAACAGTTTGCAGTGCGCCATTGCGATCCTCACGTAGAATGCGATAGTAAATCTCATCTAAAATCGCTTCGCCTAACATGGCCGCTTCAACAGGGTCAGAAAGCGTGCGTAGTATACGGATAGCCGCATCAAGTAGACCAACATCCATAGAGGATGTATAGATACCTGATGGATCGTCATTTTGAGACCGATGTACCGGTGTAGCGTCCACAGCATCCAGCCTAAGCGAGATACTTGCTAATCGACTGAGGTTGAGCCTGAAGCCAACCATGAGCGCGGGATATTCTGGTGACACCTCCGTCACGGTGACTTCTAGAGGCATCGGCAAAAACACGATTAAGTATTTTCCAGCATCATATTTGTAAACTTCATCCCCGAGGTAGCATACTTTCGCACCTTGCCCCAGCATGAATATGGCGGGTTCATACAAGATAGGGGTGCGTTCCATCGGCTGAGACATCCGAAACAAACCCATATTATCCAGTATGGTCGTGTTGACACCCTCATTAGGTGTATGTCGTGCTAGCAGCCGTATAAATTCATCCATCTTCGCTTGCTGAATCGCCATAGATACTTCTCCTTGTTATCAAGTATAGAGTAATCCTAAATAGGTCGTGTGAGGGGCTGTGTCGCTGCTGGCGGCGTAGCCGTCAGCAGCGACACAAGCTTCTTCACAAACTGTTTAGGGTTACTATATCACATCAGAACATAAATGTCCTACATGAAAGGATTGTGCAAGGTTTTGGGCTTTATATGTATTTATTCATGGTTTTATCAACAGTATAGTTTTAGGGCCACATGAGTTTCACTGCCTCGAAAGGATAAAACATGGGATTTCAACTGCTAGAAGGCGAAAAAGCCGAAGTGACTCACCCAGCAGAAGATACATTCGCGGTTTACACCGAGGTATTAATTGATGCGCCACCAGAAAAAGTATGGGCGGTGCTGACCGATTTTGCGCGTTTGTCCGAATGGAGCAACAACCTCGTCGGTCTGGAAGGCGACTTCCGCGAGGGTGGACAGATCACTGTCACTTTCAAGGTTGGTCCGCTGACACAGCATATTAACCATGAAGTCAAGTTCTTCGAGGACGGGCGCAGCTTCGGTTGGTCTGATCCCCTGTTTGCTGGTCTGAGCGACCGCCACATCTATCAGGTACATGTGGCTGAAGATGGCAAAACACGCTTTGTCCAGACCGATCAAGTCAAAGGGTCTCACGGACACATTGGCTATCATATTGGTCACCAATTGGCGGTCGGCACGATGCAAGCTTACGTTGAGTTCAACCGTCGGCTCAAAGCGCGTGTTGCTTCGATGTAATCCTACTTCGCAAGTTGTTGGGATTAATCTTGATCGTATATCTTGAGGAGGAGCAGAGAACATGAGTAAGCAAGTTGTATTGATTACGGGCGCATCGAGTGGGTTGGGGAACTGACCGCAGAAAAGCTGCTGGCAATGGATAGATGCGATCACACCACCCGAAGATTATCGAGAGTTACATGAAGGATTTAAGAAGTTCATGGTCAACAGTTATGCCGGGGCACCGGGACTGGAAAGTACTGCCGATGCCATGGTCAAAGCGATCACCGTAGATAAGTCACAGCTCGTTTACAAAACCACAACAGATGCGAAGGTGGGGCCGACTGTCTTAGGGATGATACCTGATCGTGCGTTTGACAGCATGGTTTTGCGTATCATCAGGGGCGCACTGGACTCATAGTGCGCAATTATAGTATTCGAGGAGAACACACGCATGGCTGATCAGAAGATTGTCTTAGTAACAGGGGCATCATCTGGGCTTGGCAAACACATTGCGGAGGATTTAGCGAAACAGGGTTATTATGTTTTCGCATCTGCCCGCAGCATAGATAAATTAGAGACGATGCACAATGATACCATCGAGCCGCTGCGACTCGATGTGACGGTGGAAGCTGATATTCAAGCGGCAGTTGACCACATCAAAGCGACAAAAGGTCGTCTTGACATCCTCATCAACAATGCTGGGTACGGCATCTACGGCACCATTGAGGGGCTAAGCGATGAGCAAGTGCGACGCGCTTTTGATGTGAATGTGTTCGGTTTGGGAGCCATGACACGCGCTGTCCTACCGATGATGCGTGAACAAAAGTTCGGTCTGATTATCAACATGTCCTCGGTGGTCGGGAAGGCTGCCGTACCTGTAGCAGGCTGGTACGGGGCAAGCAAGCACGCTGTTGAGGCGATGAGCGACGCGCTACGCCTGGAGGTCAAGCCGTTCGGGATCAAGGTGGTCTTGATTGAACCTGGAGCCATTCGAACAGGCTTTGAGGATACCGCTATGGCTACGCTAGCGAGATCAAATGACCCATCTGCGTATGATGATCTGGTGTCAGCTTTTTCCAATTCCATACGCAACGGGTATAAGTCTGCCCCAGGTCCTGAAGTAGTAACACGTGAGGTTAATCGCGCTATCGCTGCCCGTAACCCGAAAGCCCGCTATATCGCAGGAACCGACAGCCGCCTGGTGATAACTCTGAAAGGGCTGTTGGGGGATGCTCTTTGGGATCGTGTGGTTGCGAGCCAATATTAGTTATATGCCAAACACGTTGATGAGGTTGTTGCTGGCTAGTGGATTAAGGATTGCATTGAAATCGTGAGAGACACTATACAAAGCTTGGCTGAGGGCTATAAGATCGCCTTTATACTAATTTCCATCCTGCTGGTGAACATTGCCTACCCAATCAGCGAGTTAGGCACTGCTGCCGCATTGTTGTTTATTGGGTTCTATCTTGTCCTGACAGGCAGCGCGATTTACCTCGTCAGCAGCAATCGTCGCTTGTTGATCGCCGCCGTGCTGCTAGGGGTCGTTATCGCTGTAACCGGCGGCATCACCGTCACCAGCGGGTTTACCCTGATGTGGGCACAACTGGCATGGAACGCTAGCCTATTCGTACAGGTGGTATTGCTCACCACGCTGTTGGCCCTATTCATCATCGAATCGGAGACCGTGACGAGAGAGGTGTTGCTTGCGGCAATCGCCATCTACTTCCTGCTGGCGGCGTTGTTTACGGTGATGTATGGTGTCATCGAAAGCCTTGCACCGGGGGCGTTTGTCTCGTCCAACGGGGCGGAAATCACATGGCAGCGTCTCAACTACTTCAGTCTCGTGACGATCTCCACCCTGGGCTATGGAGACATCACACCAGTGACTTCGACCGCACAATCGCTCTCCGCGCTGGAAGCCTCTATCGGCACGCTGTACATCGCCATCCTGATCGGGCGTTTCGTTAGTTTGTACCAGCATGATAAGTCTCACAAATAAAGCACATGTGCGTTGGCACATGTGAAAAACGCAAGGAAGTAGACTATCGATGTCAGAACTGTTCACACCGCCCAGATACTTCAAGGATGTCGCGTTTCATAGACACACAAATCGCACGATCGGCTGGCTGGAACTGTTCTACGACCTGGTTTATGTAGCGACATTGATCCAGATCGGCAACTTTCTGAGTGATAATCTCACCCTGCTTGGGTTCGGTCAATTTCTGGTTATGATGTTTGTGGTCTGGTGGTCTTGGGGCGGAGAAACGCTGTATCAGAATCGCTATGTCGCAGATGATATATGGCACAGGCTGCTTGTCTTCATTCAGATTGGAGCCGTGGCGACGATGGGGCTCAGTGTGAGCGGGGCATTCGGCAACCTGTATGTACAGTTCACACTCGGCTACGTGCTCGTTCGCATGATGACGATTCTGATGTATGTACGAACATATTTTTCGCATCCTGAGAGTCGCGCATATGCCAAGCGCTACATGGTTGGGTTCGCTGGCGGCATTGCGATCTGGCTGGTGGCGCTTGTGCTGCCCGCCGGATTTCATTGGGTCGCATGGTTAGTCGCCATCGCGTTTGAAGCCCTGTGGTGGGCGCGGCCGACGGCCAGTGAAACTGAAGTTGAAGACTGGGGCCCAGATGCCCACCATATGCTGGAACGTTTCGGTATCTTCACCATCATTGTTCTTGGGGAAGCCTTCGTTAAAGTGCTGGATGATGCCCAGGGCACAGCGTTAGGTATCGAGCAAATCCTGTTTGGCATGACCGCGCTGGTGGTCTTATATATGCTGTGGTGGCTGTATTTCTCCGACACTGCCGATAGGCTTTTTGATATTTCCTCGAATCTCAAACTCAGCAGTTGGTCTTACGGGCATTTGGCCCTGGCGACTTCTCTCGTCACGTTCGGTGTGGCCGCCAAGAAGCTCTTTGCAGAGACGATCAACTATTCAGATAAGATTGTCACGAGTGAGTATCGACTGTTGTTGACTGCTGCCGTTGCGATCTTCTTGCTGGCGTTGGCGATGATCAATTATGGCTTGGATGATAAGCTCACCCCTCATAGCCAGATCAAGCGGGTACTTGTCTACCTGGGGGTTGCTGTTGGTATCGCTGGAATGGGTCTGGTCTTGATAGGTCTGACAGCGACACAGTTCACAGGGATCGTCGCAGTCATCATGGTCTTAGTGGTGGGATTGAACATCTATCAGTCGGTTACATTTGCAGAACCTCAACTAGAACATGGAGCCAAAGGAACTACATCGGAACACATCGCTCCCATCACCGCTGGCGCCGTTCACACTGAAGTTGCCGACGGTCGTCAGAAACAGGTCGCTGTCGAACAGCGCGGCTCCCGCGATATCTTCTGACCTGCTGTCGGCCAGGTCGGCGTCCGAGCCGTCGAAGAACAGTGACCACACCCCGCCGGAAACTCCCGGCGGTGCTGATCAGGAGGGTGACACTGCTGCTGTCTGCACGCACGACGCTCACCGCATCGATATCTTCACCATTCGTCGAAAGCCCGATGTCGGAGCCATCAATGTAAAGGCTGAATGTACCGACCGTATTTGCACCCAGCGAGGTCGGGACAAAGCGTACAATATCCGAGTCATCTGCGTTCACGCCGCACACGCTGACCGGATCCTCAAAACTGAGCAGCAGGCTGCCGTCGCTCAATAGCGCGAAGGCGTCAACGTCGGCGGCACCCAGGCCGACATCGGAGCCGTCGAAGAACAGCGTGAGCTGGTCGGTGGCTCTATCATAGGCCAGAATATCCTCGTCGGCGAAGTCACCGACGTTTTCTTTGCAGGCTTGCGTACAAGGTGGCAGGACCCGAAGGCATCGGCGTTGGGGGTTCGGGGGTCGGCGTCGGCGAGCCCGGCAACCCGCTGAGTTCGAAGACATAGATCGATCCCGACCGCAAGCCGTTGTCGTCGTCGCCGGGAGCGCCGACAACCACCGTCGTATCCGCGACCGCAACGGAAAATCCAAAGGCGTCGCCCGATTGCCCATCGCCGGCACGGAGCTTGGCCTGCTGCGCCCCACTCGCGAGATCGAATACGTAGGCCGCCCCAATCCCATCAGCGCCGGGTGCCCCGATAACGACCGTTGAGCCGGTGATCGCGAGCGACTCGCCGAAGCGATCACCAGCCACCCCGTCGTTGGGCGTGAGCTTGGCCAATTGCTGACCCGAGGTGGCATCGAAGAGGTAGACCGCGCCTGAGTCAACCCCGAGCGCATCGGCGAATGACGCACCAATGCCACCGTCGTCTCGTTGATCGCCAGGCTAAGACCGAACAAGTCGGAGGCGGCTCCGTCGTCGGGCGTAAGTTTGAACTGCTGTTTGAATCCATGCGTTGTCAGCAAGCTGCCATTCCACAACGGCCTCGTCAGGAACAAGATCCGCTTCCCGGCCAAGCAGCTTCGCATACCATCCGACAGCTTTCTGGTGATTCTTGACGGGTACGACCGCCACCACGTTACGAGCGTTTGCACTCGACATGAACTCCTCGTGTTCATGGTCGCACTAATTTGCCACTTGCTTTCGCTGGCAATACAATCATATAGCGCCCGGCGAAGAGGAAATTGTAAAAATGCGACAGGTTGACCATCATTTGTAGAAGAGTGAGGAAAGAGCCATTATGTCGGCACCAAAGAACTTATTTGGCGTCGTTCCGGTGAATTCCTTCTTATCACTCTTCCTAAATTGTTTTGGGCTTATACCAATGTTCTGCACGAAGTCTCTTTCAAGTTGCCGTTTGCTTGACGCGTTATTGTTGACAATGTCTTTGATTGCAGCGCTTCCTTTCGTTTCAAAGAGCGCGTCAATGGTTTTCTGCACAAGAGCATCAATGGTTCGCTTATCCCTCATTCTGTCCAGCAGGAAGGCCTCGACGATTTCTATTCTCGCTCTGACGTTGACTGCCTGGACGACGCTTTGCGTCAATAGGCCGGAGGCTTCTTCTTCGAATACCAGAGCCAAGGGGGTTTCTTTGTTTGCCGATGTCCCGATGGGTGTCGGCACGAAGTTGGCAAGGCCATAGGGATAAAACCGAACAGCGATAGCAACCAATTCTCTGCCCGTTTATTTCAGTAAGCCGCTTTGTTATCGTAGTGTCCAAGGTGCCAGCCATCGCTGTATGTTGCCTTCGGGGTGTCGCCTTGGGGAAAGAGGAGCATACGTGGACGTGAGCACGCTGCAACTTCAAGCAAACCATAACCGAGCATTGGGGTTCGTTATCGGCGGATATGGCAGCCTGTGGGGTATCATCGGGTTGTTGGCCCTGGTCTTTGGGCTCCTCAACATCACCGACGAGGGACTCGGCGGCTTTGCCGCTATGGTTATTCTCTTTGGGGTCGCCCTCCCAGCCCTGCTCTTCGCGATCTGCGCGCTGGTCTGTGCGGTCGGGCTCTGGCAAGGCCGACGCTGGTCGCGGTCTGCTACAGGCGGCTTGGCCGTCTTGCACCTGCTCGGAGCCCTTTTCTTGCTTGCCAATCAGCTCTGGGTGCCTGGCCTACTCGGGATAGCCATTTCGGCTGCAGCCTGGTGGTATCTTCGCCGCTCACACCGGTGAGCGGGGCACCAGGGACGGTTCGACCTTTGTCTGGCGAACGGTTGTCGTGCCCACGGCTGAGCCAATCGGCGCAAACGCTCGCACCAGCGGGAACAAGCGCGCGACGCGCGAGTTCCCAACGCTAACTTTGGAACGATACCCAGGAGAACCGGATGCGCGCTCGAACCTCTGTCCTGTTGTGGCCGCCATACCTCGGGCTGTTGGCGCTGGTCGCCCTGCTCGCCAGTGCGCTGTGGCGCATCCCGCCCGTCGACGTGGCCCACGCTCAGGCAACGCCGGACGACTTCAACCCTTCGGTGAACGGCGTCAGCTTCGCTCTGGCGCTCCAGCCAGACGGCAGAATCTTGGCGGGAGGCGATTTCCGCTTCGTCGGCGGACAAACGCGCAATCGCATCGCCCGCATCAACCCAGATGGCGGCCTTGATCCGGCCTTCGATCCCAATGCGAACAATCTATCTGCGACAGTGGTTGTGCAGCCGGACGGCAAGATCCTTGTGGCGGGCGCATTTAGCGTGATCGGCGGGCAGCAGCGGGCAGGACTCGCTCGGCTCAACACCGCTGTCGCCGCTCGCCAGGAGCTGACCGTCTCAGCTGATGGCACCACGGTCACCTGGACTCGCGGCGGAGCCAGCCCGGAACTGGCCTGGGTGACGTTTGAGTTTGCGCGGGACGGCGAGCCCTTCACGCCGCTCGGCTTCGGAGCACGCAGCAGCGGCGGCTGGCAACTCGCTGGCCTGAGCCTGCCCGATGGGCAGAGCTACCGCCTCCGCGCTCGCGGAATCTACGAGGGATCGCTGGTCGAAACAGTGCTACGGGTCGAGTCGTCGCTTGAGCCGACGCCGACCACTGGCCCGACATCGACTCCAGGCCCAACGCCGCCTTCCCGCGTACAGATCTACCTCCCGCTTGTCGCCAGGTAATTGCCGGTCGATGCGGGTCTGATGATGAGCAGATTGCGAGAAACGTTCATGAGCACACAGCAGATCCTGGCCTCTGGCTTCCTACTCCTGTTCGCCAGCACGTGCGTGTTCTTTCCTGGGCGCCACCTGGTGCGACGAGTCCTCCAGCTGCGCCGCCTCAGTAGCAGCGTGGCTCGTCCCCTGGCCGGGCTCGCCGCCGGGCAGCCCGCCCTTGTCCAGGGAATGGCGGTGGGCGAGCTTCACCCCAGCCCAGTTGCTCAGACACCCTGCCTGTTTTGGCACTTGCGGGTGTACCGGCTCATCCGGCGCCCCCGACGCATGCCCGA
>JAAUTF010000156.1 GCA_012031775.1 Candidatus Altimarinota bacterium
CAGGTCGTCTAGTCTTTGCGGGTGACTGGTGCAATGACCGCGGGCTGTACTGGGGCAGCAGTTTGCGCCTTGCTGCAGGTGGTGCCGCCAACGATCTTTTTCACCGTTCGGCTTCGCCAGGGCGCATACAGCGACGAAGACATCTCGCAGCGTCACCAACGCAACGAGCTGTATATCTTCGGCTTTCTGACCGTCGTGGTTGGGATTGCGGTGCTAGCGGTGCTTGATGCGCCGCGCATCTTTATCGCTTTGCTCGCCAGTGCGGCGCTGATCAACGTGCTCTGCTGGTTGGTGAACCTATTTTGGAAGATCAGCGTCCATTCGGCAAGTATGGGCTCGTGCGCCACGCTCTCGACGATCTTCGCCCCACCCTTTGGTGCGTTTATGTGGCTCTGCGCGATTGTGCTAAGCTGGGCGCGGGTGCGCACGCGCAACCACTCGCCGCTGCAAGTCGTCGCCGGCATGGCCCTGGCGAGCCTGTGCGTCTGGGGGACGCTTAAAATCTTCGGCCTGATTTGAGAGATTGAGCAGAGGCACAGCGTGCTGTGTCCTTAGCCATGGTTCGCCAGTATGTGACCGTGCTGGCGAACGCTAGGTTCAGGAATAGGTGGGTGCTGGTTAGTAGCAGCGCAGCCGCCGCCACTAACCAGCACAACCGGCTTTTTTGCAACCTTGTCTTACCATGTGTCTCAACAGGAGGTGTAAGATGTTCAATCCATACGACCCAGCGTTTCACAGCGATCCATACATAAGTTATGCGGCATTACGCGATGGGCCTTCGATCTACCGGACGAATCTGAACGGCTGGAACATGGTGCTGTTGACGCGTCATGCCGACATCACCGCTGCGTTGCGCAGCCCGCGGCTTGGACGCAGCCAGACCATGAGTAGCCCGGAGGCGATGCCATCGCCATATCGAGCAATTATGGTGTTGCTGAGCAATTGGATGCTGCTCAAGAATCCGCCTGATCACACACGGCTCCGCAGCCTGGTGAACCGCGCGTTTACCCCGCGCGTGGTCGAGCAGCTGGAGCCGCGCATCGCCCTGATCGCCGCCGAGCTGCTAGCCGATGCGCGCGAGCGCGGTACGCTGGAGCTTATCAGCGATTTTGCCTTCCCGCTGCCGGTGATCGTGATCGCCGAACTGCTGGGCGTGCCGGCAGAAGATCGCGCACTGTTCCGGCGCTGGTCGGAGGTGTTGGTAGCGAATATCGATCTGTTCCAGGACGATACAACTTGGCGCGCGGGCAGCCAGGTGGCAGGCGAGATCAGCAATTATTTGCGCGACCTGATTGTGCAGCGGCGCGCGGCACCGCGCGACGACTTACTGAGTGCCTTGGTGGCCGCAGAGGATGGTGGCGACCGCCTGAGTGAGGACGAGTTGATCGCAAATTGTTCGCTGTTGCTGGCGGCTGGCCACGAAACCACGGTGAACCTGATCGGTAATGGCACGCTGGCGCTGTTGCGTAACCCCAATCAGCTGACCATGCTGCGCCAGGAGCCAGCGCTGATCGACAATGCCGTCGAGGAATTGCTACGCTACGAGAGCCCGGTGCAGATGACGTCGCGCGATGTGCTGGCAGATTTCGAACTGCCGGGCGGCACGCTCAGCGCGGGCGAGGAATGTGCTGCTGGCGATCGCGCTGGCAATCGCGACCCCGAGGTCTTCGCCGACCCCGACCGCCTTGACATCCAGCGTAGCAACGCAGTGAAGCACCTAGCCTTTGCGGCAGGCATTCATTTCGTGTGTCGGGGCAGCGCTCGCCGCGCCGAGGGGCGCGCGGCTTTCCAGGCATTGCTCACGCTTGGTGAATTGCGCTTGCGCGACCCCGAACCGCCGCTGCGCCCGACGATCGCCCTGCGCGGGCGCAGCCGCATCGCGCTCGCGGTTGAGTGAGGGGCGCGTGGGGCGCGTAGGTGGGCCGCGCAAGCACAGCCCCTACGCGCCCGGCGGCACCAACGCTGTTAACAATGCCTCGTTCCAAACGCTCTCTTGCTGATTGTACACACCGAAGCCGGAGCAGAACTCCCAATAAGCCCAGCCCATGCCGCGCTCCTCGGCGGCACGAGCGACGAAATGCGTCCAGCGGGCACGCGAGGCGCTATCGGCCTTTGAGTAGGCACCGAACTCGCCCATCCACACCGGGCGCCCGTCTCTTCCACCCAGCGTTCGGCGCGCGCAAAATCGTTGGTAACGCTCGATCGCGTCGTGGGCCGTTCCTCCCAGGTTGTGCCAAGCCATGCATCGGCTCCGGCGACCCACTCCGCGCCCTGATGAGTGAATTCAAACGGCAGATAATAATGAAACGTTCCGATGATGTGTCGATCCTCGGCGGGAAGTGCGAGATCGTGCAGCGTGCGCACCGAGTTCCAGTCGGCACCGCCGATAATGACATTGCGTGTCGGGTTGCTCTGGCGCACAATGGTCAGAGTTTCGGCGGCGAGCGTATTCCATAGCGCAGCCGTCATATTGTTGTTCGGCTCGTTCAGCAACTCGAAGAGCACGGTGTTGGGCTGCGCGCGGTAGCGCTCGGCGATCTGCCTCCAGAGTGCCTTGAAGCGCTCCTGATGAGCGGCGGGTTCGCTCATAAGCTCTTCGTAGTGATGCACATTGACGATAATGTTCAGGTCGCGCCGTGTCGCCTGGTCGATGGCCCAATCCACGCGCGCAAAAAAGGTTTCATCGATCGTGTAGGGCGGCTCTGCTGCGGCGTGGGCCGACCAGCGCACCGGCAGACGGATCGTGGTAAAGCCGCCTTCTTTGGCCAGATCAAAGAAGCGCTCCTCTAGGGTGACGCCCCATTCGCCCTCGCGCGGTGCCTCAAGCGCGTTGCCGAAGTTGATGCCGCGCCCTAGCTGTGCGGCCTGTTCAGTTGCCGAGAGCGGCGAGGCAGGCGTAGCTTCTGGTGCAACCGAAAGTGGCGCACACGCCGCAAACAAGACGCCGACGCCGATGAGTGTGATAAGTTGTGCTTTCATGGGTACTCCGCAGGCATAAGCTCAAAATCGGTTCCACCAAGGATGCTGCCGTTGACCTGGATCTCGACGCGATGGCGTCCGGGGTAATATCGGCGGATAGTCACCGGCTTAAAGGAAAAGCGCTTGACAAAATGTATGGACGCGCCCGGCGCTAATTTGAGCGTGGTGAGCTTAAAGACTTTGGGGCGCAAGCCGCCATTTGCGGCCGCGAAGTGCAGGACATAATCGACTATCAGCTCTTGTGTCGTGGTTGCGGTGCTTTGCAGGGTACCGCTAAAGCTGATGCTCTGGCCGAGCGCGACCGCCGTCGGCTCCACGAGCAGTTCGGGCAGGGTAACGTGCGTGCCACTGGCACCGAGCAGTTGCAGCGCTTGGGGATCGCCTTGCTTCACCAAGGTGCGTAGGGCGTGGCGGATGAGCCAGCGGCGTTCGGCAGAGGCGTCGACATTCCAGCCTGCCAGTGTCTCGATCACAAGCGCGGGGTGATCTTTGGCGATGTCGTTGAGATTGTTGGCAACCGACTTGCGCACGTAGGCCATGGGATCGTCTTTGAGCATAACGAGCAAGGCGAGCACGGGCTGCGGATCGGCAATGAACTGCGTCAGGCGCGTGGCCCAGGGCAGGCGTGTGCGTGTTCCTTCGCTGACCAGCCGCCGCACGTGAAAGCTTTCGTCGCAGGCCCAGCGCTGCAGATACGCTAAAGTTTGCTCAGGGTAGCTGATCAGAAAGGGCCGAATAGCGAACTCGGCGGTGTGGCGCTGGGTAATAGCGTGCAGCGCGGCTAAAGATGCATCGAAGTGGTCGAGGCCGTAGATCTCGACGAAGGTAGCCAGCGGCATATACATCCAACCATCGTTGAACATGCCTTCGGCCTCGGCAATTGGTGGGCCGAGGATCTGCAGAATGATCGCCAGTGCCTGGGGATAATCTGGCGGTAAATAGCGATGTAACGCAGCAGCGATAGCTGTGACACGGCCCTTTAGTTCAAGGTTTGGCACAGCGGCGGCGACTTCAGCCTCAAACGCGGCGACGGCGAAGCTGGGCTCGACCACAGCGATACGCCGACCTAGATCGGCGGCCAGTTCGGCACCGAAATACTTTTTGAAGGGCTCAGGCATGGCTTTTAAACCATATGTAGTGCAGCGTGATGCACGATGTGGACGGCTGTGCTGCGCCAAGGGCTTCACCGGTGACGGATCACGCCTCGTACGATGAAAGAGCGAACGGATTGCCTTCACTATCCAACAGCACGGCATAACGCTGGCCGTCGCCATCGTCGGCTGGTGGGCTGACGAGAGTGCCACTGTGGGCGATAGCCAACGCGATAGCTTTGTCGAGAGCGGCGTGTGCGCCAAGGTGAAAGTTAACCACGACTCCGCCCTGGCCTGGCTTATGGATGGGCGAGGCGACAAGCGAGATGCCAGGTGCCTGTATCGACTTCTCTGAAGCGCGTAACACGGCGATATGCGTCTCCGGCAGATCGTTGTAGCGTTCGATGTCGCCTAGCTCAAAGACAGCGCGATAGAAAGCGACCGCGCGGTCGATGTCGGCGACCGGGATCTCGATCCAGGAAGGGTACATGTGCGGCTCCAAACTATACACCGAGAAGCGTTTGGGCGGAGCGAAGCACCGCACGAATGCGGGGACGAGTTACAAGCTTTTGCGCGCGATCGAGCTTGATCCAACGCACAGCGATAATGCCCTCGCTCAACTGGGGGCAAACCTTGCCCGTCAACACAATAGCGGAGAGATAGACGACACGTTTAGCTTTTGGCTTGCGGTGATGGGTAAAATAGCGCGCCTGGGCGATGAGATCAAGCGGTTCGACGATCAGCCCGGTTTCCTCGCGCACCTCGCGCACAAGGCCACATTCTGGCGACTCCCCGCGCTTCAATTTGCCTTTCGACAACGTCCAGTAGCCGCCGAGCTTGCGAATAACTAAGACCTCAATGGCATGCGCGCTGTTCACCCGATAGACTACTGCGCCGACTGCATCGACATCGTTCATAAGCACTCTCGCCGCGTGTACAGCTATATTGTCGATAATGTAGCACAACTTGCGCCATCCTGCAGCAACCCCGCTGGGTATCGTAGGGCCGTTGCAGCAATGCTGGAGGTGGCAAAGCCAGGGTGCTATGTCGCTAGCGGCTACACTGTCAGCGAGCATTGCACTTCTTTTACAATTTCCAACGGTATAATACGGGAGAGCATAAGCGACATGGAGAGCTTTTATGCAGTGGCAAGCATGGGAACCAGACATACTGGTGGGGTTCGAGGCGCGAACACTTGAGCTAGCGCCAGACTATGATGGGCCAGTGGTGGCGACATTGGTCAGGCGACGTTTTGCGCGACCGAGCGCAAAAGCAGTGTTGTACATCCATGGCTTTGTAGACTACTTTTACCAGGTGAATCTGGCCGAGGCCTGGCTAGCGCAGGGCTATAACTTCTACGCGTTAGATCTGCGTAAGTACGGGCGTTCGCTGCGCAGCGGGCAGCACCCGAATTTCTGTAGCGATCTGGCCGAGTACGATGCAGAGATCACCGCAGCCCTGGCGCTGATCGCCGGTGAAGAGGGCTGCGATTGGATCATGGTGAACGGGCATTCAACGGGTGGCCTCATCGCGGCGCGCTACGCGCAGTATGGCGCGGCGCGCGATCTCGTGCAGGCGCTCTTTTTGAATAGCCCTTTTCTCGCCTTCAATATAAGCGATCGAATGCAACCAGCGCTGGCGTTAATCGCTCAGATTGGCGAGCGCGACCCCTTTCGTATTTATCCCGCGACGTTGACGACCTACGGTGAGAGCATCCATCGCACGTACCACGGCGAGTGGGATTTCGATCTGCGCTGGAAACCGATGAATGGCTTTCCAACCTACTACGGATGGATGCGCGCGATTCACCTTGCCCAGCGCGATCTACAGCGCGGATGGGCGATCCGCTGCCCGGTGCTGGTGATGCACGCCGCGCAGTCGCTTCGATCCGAGCGCTGGAACGAGGCCTTTCAGACCCACGATGTTGTGTTAAACGTCGAGCATATTCGTCGCTTCAGCCTGATGCTCGGCGGCGACCTCACCTTGATCGCTATCGCAAACGCTCTGCACGATCTAGCGTTGGCGCGAAGCGATGTGCGCGCAGAGGTTTTTCGCAGATTGTTGGCCTGGGTGCGGTATGTGGAAGATTGCAGATTGATTTAGGGGCGGGGCGGCAGAGCTGGAGGGACGATGAGTAGTTCAGTGCCGTTGCGAGTGATGGCGGGGCGCTACGCCGTGTGCCGTATGGCGGCAGGCACGGCGCTACCGGGTTGGGCGACAGCAGGGCCGTTTTTTGCTATGGTGGCCACGCCAGATGAGGTATCGATCGTCTGCGTGGCGGAGCAAGTACCGCCGGATGTGAAGCAGGAGACCGGATGGCGTCTGCTGCAGATCATCGGCCCGCTCGATTTCGCGCTGACGGGTATTCTCGCTGCCGTGGCGGTGCCGCTAGCCCAGGCCGAGATCAGCATCTTTGCGCTTGCCACCTTCGATCCCGACTACATTCTCTTGCGCGAAGATAAGCTTGTGGCCGCACTTGACGTGTTGCGTGCGGCTGGGCATACGGTACAAGATTAACCGTAGAGAGCACGTGCTCGCGCTGCGGTTCAAACGGCCAGTAAATTAATCGAGATCAGCGGCGAGGTAGTCGCCACGTGGCGGGGTGAACGTGTCGATAGCCAGCGCTCTTTCCAGCGCCCACACCGCGTGCGGCGTATTGCCGGGGATAGCGATAGCGCTGCCAGCAGGTGCCTCGATGATCTCCTCGCCGACTTGAAAGCGCAGCAGACCACTCGCTACATACGAGATCTGCTCTTGCGGGTGCTGGTGTAGCGGCACGTGGCTGCCCTCATCGAGCTCGACCTCCATCTGGTAAGATTGCTCGGTCGCCACAAGACGACGGCGGCGAATGCCGGGAAACAATGGAACCCACTGAGTAGCGCGTCCACGCATCACTTTCTCCTTATTACATACATTGCACAGGTGCCGACACAGCCGGCTTGCCCGACATATAACTGGAAACGTTTGTAAATGAGATGTGTGGTTGCTGGCGGCTACGCCGCCAGCAACCACATGGTCTTTTTCACAAACACGTTAGAATTACTATAGCATAGCATCGACTGCAACGACTAGAAAGGTGCGCACATATGTGGGAGCCATGGCAGGCAGAGATCGTCGAGCTGCACGTCTTTTTTCAGGGCTGGCTTGGTGGGTCGTTGCCAGCCAGCGAGGCCGTATTCGCACGTTTTGCCGATACGATGGATGATCATTTGCTATTATTACGCCGGGCGGCGAACTGGTTGAGCGCGTCTCCTTGCTGCACAATTTGCGCAGCGCTCATGCTAGCCGCCCTGGGATGCGCATCTGGATCGTTAACCCACAGCTGCGTATGCGCCAGGGCATGCTCACGTTAGCAACCTACGAGGAGTGGCAAGAGGTCAACTCCGTTACAACCGCACGAGTCAGTAGTGTGTTATTTGCCGATCAGCATGACACCCCGAATGGCGTGCGTTGGCTGCACGTCCACGAGACGTGGATGCCGCGCTAAGCAAAGCAGCGCTCGGCAGTGTGAAGCCTGTTTCTGCCGAATACGATGATGCGTCCGCGACGACACTACCCCGCAACCTTCCGTTTGGGTGTATACTAAACAATAGTTCAGCCACGTCCCTGCTTCCGCTACCGATGATGCATCGTCTGAGAACGAAGGCGTTCTTATTCGTGTGCCGCCTGCGCAGTGCTGCGTTCCTGGCTGCGTTACCGATGTCGCCGTTTGTAATATGTGACGCTTGTTTCTCTGCGGCGCCCCTCGTGGCTGCACGTGAGCCAGGAGTTATGGGCTTCAAACCGCGGCGGCAGATAGTCTGAAGGAGGCCTGTCCATGTGGTGGTGGTGGCTCATTCTCGGTCTATTACTTGGCTTGCTCATCGAATGGGTGATCGACTGGATCTACTGGCGTCAGCGCCTTGGGCGCATCAGCGACGAGCTTGAGACCATTCGTGCCGAGCGCGATAAGCTCAGTGGCGAATTGAAAACGCTGCGCGGTAGCTACGACGGTATTGTGAGCGAGTGTAATACGTTAAACAAGGAACTGGCCGCGCTGCGCGCCCGCAACCAGGAGCTGGATGGCGAACTGGTGACGCTACGCGGCAGTTACGATGGTATCGTGATCGAGCGCGATGGGCTGAATCGCGAGCTGATCGCGCAACGCGCCCAGTTCCAGGAGTTGAACGGCGAGTTGGTCAATTTGCGCGGTAGCTACAATGGTATGGTGAGCGAGCGCAATGGCTTCAGCCAGGAATTGACCGCGTTACGCGCCCGTCATCAGGAGCTGGATGCCGATCTGCTTGGTCTGCGCAACAACTACGATGGTATTGTGGCCGAGCGCGATACATTACAGGGCGATCTGCTTAGTCTGCGCGGCAATTACGATACGTCCGTCGGAGAACGTGATCGATTGCAGGCCGAACTGAGCGAGCTGCGCGGGCGTTATGACGAAGTGCAGATCACCTTGGCCGCGATGCAGGACGATGCAGCCGAATTGGTCGCAGCGCGCGGCGAGATCGAGCGCCTACGCGCCGAGCTTGCCGCCCTGAAGCCGTATGAATCGCAGGCTGCTGAGTCGAGCGGAACGTTACAACGTGTGCGCAGCCGCCTGGCTGGCCTAGCCGGTGTGCTCGGCTTCGGCGTTGGCCGCGCGACAGCCACGGACGGTGATGTCGACGAGATGCTAGATTTTAATCTGGATGCGATGCAGGCCCAACTGGATTCCAGCAGCGCAGAGAACGCTGAGCTGCGCGCCCAAATCGCCGCCGTGAACGCGCAGCTCGCCACCACGCGCGAACGTTTTGCCACTGCGCTCGGCGTGAACGCGCTCGGCACAGCTGCGAGCGATACGAGCGACACATCGCAGGATGTCGATGAGCTGCTGCTCACGCGTATCACCACCTTGCGCGCCACCGGCAACGATGCAGTGCCCGCCGCTGCGGGAGAGACGACGCACGAGGTAAACGTCGACAGCGCCGGTGTTGTCACTAGCCTTGGGGCCACCGATGCTACACTGGTCGGCACATTCGACGGGGAGGCGGAAAGCGGCGAGGCAACGACGCGCGAAGTGGGTCTTGGCAGTGCGAGTGTGGTGAGCGGTCTTGGTGCGGCCCATGCCGATCTGAGCCTGGGCGGTTCTGCCACCGATGGCGCCAAAGACCCGCTGATCGATATCGACGGTATCGGGCCGGTTTATGAGCGACGCCTGAACGCGGCCGGTATTACGACATTCAGGGAGTTGATCGCTACGCCACCGGAGCAGCTGCGCGCGATCGTTGGCGCTGAAGACTGGCAGGATGTCGATCCTGAGAGTTGGATCATCCAGGCGCGCTACATGCTTGGCAATACGAACTTTGCGCTGCGCGTCGGCGACCCGATCGTTGCGATCGATGGTATCGGGCCGGTGTACGAAGAACGGCTGCGCGCGGCGGGAATTACAACTTTTGCCCAGATCATCGCTACGCCGCCGGATCGCCTGCGCGACATCGTCGGCGCGCTTTCGGCCGAGCAGGCAATGCCGAGAGTTGGATCGAGCAGGCGCGCCAGATGAGCGCGAGCACGGGCGCGAATACGCTGCTCGGCGGCAGTGATGGCAGCACCAGCGCCACCCTGCCCGACCCGCTGATCGACATCGACGGTATTGGGCCGGTCTATGTGCGGCGGCTGAATGCTGCCGGGATCTTCACGTTTGAGCAACTCATCCAAACCTCGCCGGAGCGCTTGCGCGCGATCGTCGCCGCTGAAAGCTGGCAGGATGTCGATCCCGAGAGCTGGATCATCCAGGCGCGTTATATGCTCGGCAATACGAATTTTGCGCCGCGTATCGGCGATGCGCTGATCGATATCGACGGTATCGGGCCGATCTACGACCAGCGGCTGCGCGCAGCAGGCATAACAACCTTTGCTGAACTGCTCGCGACCGACGACGAGCGCATCCGCGAGATTGTTCGTGCGCGCAGCTGGCAGGCGCTCGATCTTGCGAGCTGGAAAGAACAGGCGCGCGTTATGATGAGCGGCCAGGGGGGTGAGTAGCCATGATCCGTGAAACCGGATGGCACGGCTACGATTGGATTAAGCTGGTCATTGCGATCATTCTGGCGCTGCTGCTGCCGCTGGTGCGCCTGGAGCACTCGCTCTCCAGGGTCTGTCAGGGCGAGCCGGGCGCGAGCGATACGTTGGACGATGCCGGTGTTCTGGCTCAAGTGGCGCGCGATATCCGCAGCCTCAACGAGGAGCTGACCGACCTGTACGAGGAGATGGACAACCGGGTCGCACGCCAGACCATGCGGCTGGCGCAGAAGACTGCCTCGCTGAAGATCCTCTACGACGTCGCGGCCGGGATCCAGCAGGCGGAGAGCGTCGATGAACTCTTACTACGCTTCCTGCGGGTGTTGAAGAAAATGATCAACGGCCGGGCCGCCACCGTGCGTCTGGTCATGTCCGACGGCTCGCGGCGTTCATTGGCGAAACTGATAGTGGTAATGCGACGATAGGTCGTGGCAGAGAGAATCTCAATTTTGAATTCCTCCGGCATCAACACGAATACGTATTC
>JAAUTF010000157.1 GCA_012031775.1 Candidatus Altimarinota bacterium
ATTCTGTGCATCGTTGGGCATAAGCTCGTCCGCTGCCCACAACCCATGGCTGTGGCGAGGCGGCGGTGTGGTTTGGCGACGAAGCTACCAACCACACCGCCGCCCTTTTTATAGATAGGAGCGCTTCGCGCGCTATATGAGATGAAGCGCTCAAACCTATGCGCTGGTTGCGACAGCTTGCGCCGCTTGAATAGTTCTGCCGTGCTTCGTTGCGATTGTACCACACGTACTTCTTTGCCAAACGGAAACGGTCGGCTTCGCTTCGGTCGCCCAATGACAATGACTCCGACCAAAGATGGATCGCCGTTGCGCCACGTTCGTGGTATCATCAAAAGACTAGAACAAATCTTCCCATAGAGGAGCACCGCCTTGAGCCAACGCGAGTTTACGGTTGCGGACGAGTACCGCTACGACCGCTCATCGCCCTTGCGCTGGATTCTCTCGCATATCTGGCGCTACCCGTATTTGCCGATCCTGGCGGTGATCGGGTATATCGCTAGTAGCGCCTGTTATAGCTTTGCTATCACGCAGATCGGCGCGGCCTTTAATGTGCTCACCGGCTCGCGCGATGCCCAGGCCTTGCTGGCAATAGCGCTGACGATCCTGGGCGTGCGGCTCGTGCATGGCCTCTTTAACCTGGCAGCCTCATGGGCGATCGAGTTCTCGGCGCAGCGTATCGAGCGCAATGCGCGTGAAGAGCTATATATCAGCCTGCTCGGCAAAAGCCAGACCTTTCACAATCGTCAGCGCGTCGGCGATGTGATGGCGCGCGCTACGAACGATGTGCAGCAGCTGAACTTGATGCTCAACCCTGGCCTGAGCCTGATTTTTATGTCGCTGACCAGTATTTTTATTCCGCTGATCGCGATCGGCTTGCTGCGCCTCGACCTGCTGATTGTGCCGCTGCTTTTTCTGCTCACGTTTGTGCCAGCGCTGCGCCGCTACAGCAACCAGCTTAACCCGGTGACGGGCCAGCTGCGTGGGCAGTTCGGTGTGCTTAATGCCGGCCTTGCCGAGGCGGTCGGCGGTATCGAGGTGGTGAAGGCCTACGCTCAGGAGCAGAAAGAGCGCCAGAAGTTCGGCTTCAACACGCAGCGCTACCGCGATCTTTTCGTCGAGCAAGGCCGTATTCAGGCGCGCTACCTGCCGCTCTTGCTCTACGGCATCGCCTTTGGCCTGGCCTTTGGCCACGCGCTCTTCCTCTACATCGGCGGCCAGCTCAACGTCGGCCAGGTGGTGAGCTTTATGGGCCTGTTTGGCGTGCTACGCTTTCCGACCTTTATCTCGCTCTTCAGCTTTCTGCTCGTGCAGTTGGGCATCTCCGGCGCTGAGCGCATTCTCGATATGATCAACGATGAGACCGATCTCGATGAGAATGCGCAGGGTGTGGCACAGCCGATTGTTGGCGAACTCGTGTTCAACGCGGTTAGTTTTGCCTATAACGATCGGCGCGAGGCCCCCGCGATGCCGTGGATGGCTGGCCCGCCGCAGCCGCCTAAACCTGCTGCGTCGGTGTTGAAGCAGATCTCTTTTGTGGCCAAGCCCGGCGAAACGATCGCGATCGTCGGGCAGACCGGCGCTGGCAAGACGACGCTGACGCGGCTGGTGAATCGTACCTACGATACGACATCGGGCGCTATTACGATCGATGGTATCGATGTGCGCGGCTGGAGCTTGCAGGCGCTGCGCTCGCAGATCTCGACAATCGAGCAAGATATTTTTCTCTTCTCGCGCAGTATTGCCGACAATATCGCCTTTGGTGCCGCTGGCAATGCGACGCGCGAACAGATCGAGCGCGCCGCGCACGAGGCGCAGGCCCACGACTTCATCAGCCAGCTGCCCCAGGGCTATGATACGGTGATCGGCGAGCGCGGTGTCACCCTCTCCGGTGGCCAGCGCCAGCGTATCGCTATCGCGCGTGCCTTTCTCACCAACCCGCGCATCCTGATTCTCGACGATAGCACGAGCGCGATCGACTCGGGCACCGAAGACCAGATCCAGCGCGCCATGCGCCGCATTCTTAAGGGCCGCACCACGCTGCTGATCACACATCGCATCTCGCAGATCCGCTGGGCCGACCGCATTCTGGTGCTGCGCAACGGCGAGCTTGTCGCTCAGGGTGGCCACGACGACCTGATCAAGACCAGTGAGGCTTACCGACGTATTTTTGCGCGCTACCAATCAGGTGATAGGGTACAGGTTGCCGGTGACAGCCCATCGCACCCTGTAGCCCGCACCCTGTAACCCGCACCCTGTACTCTGTAGCCTGTACCTTGTAACCTGTAACCTGTGAGGAACCATGGGCTTTATCCTCGACGGCCTCGATGCCGATGAATACGATCGTAACTACGGCGATGCGACGCTGATTCGGCGTATCGCGGGTTATTTCCGCCCTCATGGGCGCAAAATGCTGACCGTGGCATTGATGGTCGCGGCGGCCTCGTTAGTGGAGACGTTGATCCCGCTTGCGGTATCGCGCGGCATCGATGCGCTCGACGGCAACCCCGGCGCGCAGCTACTACTCGCGATTACCGGTGGCATCACCGTGCTCGGCTCGCTGAGCTGGTTCTTCAACTTCATCCGCCAGAAACTTGCGGCAGAAGCGGTCGGCGATGTGGTGCTCAAGCTGCGCGAAGATGCCTTTAACGCCGTGATGCAGCGCGATCTCTCGTTCTACGACCAGTATCCCTCCGGCACCATCGTGAGCCGCGTGACCTCGGACACGCAGGATTTCTCCAATGTTGTGACGCTGACGATGGACTTGATCAGCCAGGTGTTACTGGTAGTGGTAATCAGCGTCGTGCTGCTGCTCATCCAGCCCTTCCTCGGCCTGCTGACGATCGCTATGGCACCGGTCGTCTTTGTTGTCGCGCTCAGCTTCCGCCGTCTGGCGCGCTGGACATCGCAGCAAGCGCGGCGTGCGATCGCCAAGGTCAACGCCACGATACAAGAGACGGTGGCCGGCATCGCGGTGGCCAAGAGCTTCCGTCAGGAGCAGGCGGTCTACGACGATTTTACCGATACCAACAAGCTGGCCTATCGTGTGCGGTTGCGCCAGGGCCTTGTCTACGATTCGATCTTTCCCATGCTCGATGTGCTGGTTGGTATCGGCACGGCCTTGCTAGTCTACTTCGGCGGTGTGCGCGCGCTTGAAGGCCAGATCTCCACCGGCGACTGGTACCTTTTTATGCAGGGCCTGGCACTTTTTGCGTTTCCGCTCACTAGCATTGCTTCGTTCTGGAGCCAGTTTCAGCAGGGGCTGGCCGCCAGCGAGCGCGTGTTTGCGCTGATCGATGCCGAGCCGCGCGTGGTGCAGAGCGATAGCCAACCGGTGGGGCGGCTGAATGGCGAACTGGTTTTTGATAAGATCGGTTTCAGCTATCAGGCCGACGCTAATAGCAACGATGCGCAGGCCTGGGTGCTGCGCGATTTCGATCTGACGATTGCGGCGGGCGAGCGGCTGGCGGTGGTGGGCCATACTGGCGCGGGCAAATCGAGCCTGGCACGCCTGATCACACGCTTTTATGAATTTCAGCGCGGGGTCATTCGTATCGATGGCCGCGATGTGCGTACGCTCGACCTGGCGCAGTATCGGCGGCAGATCGGCCTGGTGCCGCAGGTACCTTTTCTATTCACCGGTACGGTCGCTGAAAACATCCGCTACGGGCGCTCTGACGCCGACGACGAGGCAGTAGCAGCGGTGGCGCGCTCGATCGGTGGCGGCGACTGGGTTCACGATCTGCCGGAAGGCTTGCAGACCGAGGTCGGCGAGCGCGGGGCGCGGCTCTCGCTCGGGCAGCGTCAGCTGGTGGCGCTGGCGCGTGTGCTGCTGCAAGACCCGCGGATTTTCATTCTTGATGAGGCTACGGCCAGCGTTGACCCCTTCACCGAGGAGCAGATCCAGACTGGCCTCGACCAGGTGATGCAGGGTCGCACCAGTATTATCATCGCACATCGTCTCTCGACGGTGCGTAGCGCCGACCGTATCATCGTGATGCGCAAGGGGCAGATCATTGAGCAAGGCGACCACGAGCGCCTGCTGCTCGCTAGCGGCCACTACGCAGAGCTGTATAACACCTACTTCCGCCACCAGTCGCTGGAGTATATCGAAGAGGTCGGTAAATTCGCCTGAGCGATAGAGGCACCGCGTAGGGACGCAGCATGCTGCACCCCTACGCGGTATCACCGATGATGAGCTGTACCGGAAACACGGTCTCGGCGGCGACCTCTTCGCCGTCGATGATCTTCATCAACAGATCGAGCGCGCGTTCGGCGACATCGGCCCAGGGAGCGCGGATCGTAGTGAGGTAGCGGGCTGGTCGAATGCGCCCAACTACCCCGTCGAAACCGACGACGGCAATGTCTTCCGGCACACGCAGGCCCATCGCCTGGCAGTCATCGAGCACGGCGTAAGCGTAGATATCGAACCAGCAGACGACAGCGGTGGGCCGTGTATCAGCGCCCGACAGCAGCAGGGCGCGTTCTGCCGCTCCGAGATGCCCCTCCCAATCGTCGCCTTGTGCCACGTGAACAGTCATACCGTGAGCAGCGGCTCGGTCGATAAAAGCGATGCGCCGACGGGTCAGCGAGGTGAGCGTGAAGGGGGCAGCATAGTACATCACGCAACGATGCCCGCGCGCCACGAGAAAGTCGGCCATCAGGCGCCCGCCGCTCGCATCGTCGACCACGACCGAGGGAATGCCCGGCACGGCGTCGGCCAGCGTGATCACAGGCAGATGTGACTCTACGAGGCGCTCGACAAGTGGGTTGATCGGCAGTTGATGGGTCACCAAACCATCGATCTTGCCGCTCGAAAGCGCGGCGTAAATCTCGTCGAGCGAGCGTCGCTCGAAGCCGCCGTACATCAGCAGATCCTGGCGGTACTTCTCGCAGCCACGCTGAATGCCGTTGATCACATCAGCTGTAAAGGGATCGTGGGTATTCGGGTAAACAGTGCCGGTGTAGTAGCCGATAATATCAGTGCGCTGGCGGCGCAGCGCGAGCGCGATGGCGTTCGGCGTGTAGCCAAGCTGGCGTGCAGCCTCTAGAATGCGCTGGCGGGTTGCCTCAGAGACGTGGGTGCCCGCACGTGCGCCGCGCAGCGCGACCGATGCCGTCACCCGGTTTACCCCCGCAAGCCGGGCGACATCGCTCATGGTCGGGGCCTGGCGCGCGCGTATTTTTTATCGTGATCGTTATCGGCCATCACTGCCTCTTGCTGCTGTAACGACCCAAGCGGGCGTGTAAAGCCAGGCGTGTCGCTACTCGCGTCGACCTTGAGTTTCGCTGGAACACGCTTGACAGGGCTGATCTTGCTGCTAGAATACTATTCTAGCATAGATCAAACTACACGCATAGTTGCAACGAGGGAACGCTCCTAATGACGCGAGTACTCTTGACGAGCGAGCCGTTCACGGCTGGTGAAGCGGAGCGGCCGTGGATCGATCGTGGGCACTGGCCGGCCTACTGGGTCGGCCACCCACAGGTGCAGCCGCCCTTTGTCGCCGTTTTTCGTTTGCAGTTTCTGTTGCAGCACGCCGCGACGGTGCGCGCCCACGTGAGTGCAGACGAGCGCTACGAGTTGTGGCTCGACGGTGTGCGACAGGGGCGCGGCCTGAACGGGGCGACGCGCGCAACTGGTTCTTCGAGAGCTACGACTTGGATCTGACGGCAGGGGCACATACGCTGGTTGCGCGTGTCAGCGCGCTCGGCGCCCATGCCCCCTTTGCGCAGTTCAGCCTGAACCCCGGTTTCTTGTTTTGCCCCGATGATAGAACCTACCAGAGTCTGCTCGCCACGGGCCACGCACCCTGGCAAGTACAGCTGCTCGATGGCTTGAGCTACACTTCGCCGCTGGGTGCCTTTGCGATCGGCTATCGTGTGGCGGTCGATGGCGCGCGTTACGGCTGGGGGTGGGAGCACGCTGCGGGCGACGGCTGGCGACCTGCGGTAACGCTGCGGCAGGCCGTCGGCGGCGACGCTGCGCTACGAGTGCTGCCCGACGACGCATTCGCTTACCCCGGCCACATTGTTGGCGCAGCTCGACGTGCCGCGCCAGATCGGGGCGCGTGCGCCATCTTGATGCGCCGCACCTGAGCGCGACGCATAGTATCGCGGTGCGCGCCGAACAGCACCTTGCCGCTGAAGCGCTGGGCTGGCAAAACCTCTGCGACGGTCATGGCCCGCTTGTTGTCCCGCCCAACACACGCCGTCGCTGATTATCGACCTAGACGATTATTATTGCGCCTACCCCGAGATCGTCGTTAGCGGTGGCGAGCGCGCCACGCTGCGTCTGAACTGGCAGGAGAGCCTGTTTGTCGACGAGAAGGCCGTCGATAAAGGCGACCGAAACGCTGTCGAAGGCAAGTACTTTAATACGATGTGGGCGCAGCAAGATGGCATCGGCGATAGTTGGACATTGGATGGCGGTGCTTCGCGACGGCTAGAGACGCTATGGTGGATGGCCGGGCGCTACGTCGAGTTGCTGGTAGAAACCGACAATGCGCCGTTGACGATCGAGCGCATCACCTTCTACGAAACACGTTACCCGCTGGAGGCCGAGAGTCGTTTTGACTCAAGCGATACACGGCTGGCGGATATCGCTCAGATCGCTCTGCGCGGCCTGCAGATGTGCGCGCACGAGACGTATATGGACTGCCCTACTACGAGCAGTTGCAGTACGTTGGCGATACCCGTTTAGAGTGCCTGGTGACCTATGTGCTCAGCCGCGACGACCGCTTGCCGCGCAAGGCGCTACGGCTCTTCGACGCTTCACGCCTCACAAGTGGTCTCACCCAGTCGCGCTACCCCTCGCGCCTGCGCCAGATAATCCCACCTTTTTCGCTCTGGTGGGTCTGTATGCTGCACGATTACCTCTTTTGGCGCGACGACACGGCTTTTGTGCGTGCGCTACTGCCTGGCCAGCGCGCCGTGCTCGATGCCTTCAGCGCGCTGCGCGGCGCTGATGGTCTGGTACGCTCGCCGCAGGGCTGGAACTATATCGATTGGGTTGCGTCGTGGCCCTGGGGTGAGCCGCCGGGCGCAAAGCCGGGCGCAGTTTGCGGGCCGTTGAACTGGCAATATGTCTATGCGCTGCGGCGTGCGGCCGAGGTCGAGGCTGCGTTGGGCGAGCCGAGCTGGCGGCACGCTGTTTGCGGCTGGCGCAGGAAACGACGACCGCGCTCGATACGCACTATTGGAATGCCGAGCGCGGGCTCTACGCCGACGATCAGCAGCACGAGATCTTTACTGAGCACAGCCAGTGCTTGGCGGTGCTGAGCAGCACGCTGCTGCCGGAGCGCAAAGCGACGATCGCCGAGCGACTGTTTGTACAGCGTGAACTGACGCAGCCGACGGTGTACTTCGCGCATTATTACCTTGAAACCTGCCGCGCGCTTGGACGCATAGACGCCTTTTTCGAGCGTCTTGCTCCCTGGTTTCTGATGAAGGAGTACGGCTTTAGAACAACCTACGAGAACGCCGATCCGCACGGCAACCGTTCGGATTGCCATGCCTGGGGTGCGCATCCGCTGTACCACTACTACGCATCGCTGCTCGGAGTGCGGCCCGCCGCGCCAGGGTTTGCCGAAGTAACCATTGCGCCGCAGCCTGGCCCGTTGCAGCAACTTTCGGCGACCATTGTCCATCCACGGGGAACGATACACGCACACGTTGAACAGCACGATGACGGCCTGCACGGCAGGGTTACGCTGCCCGAAGGTGTGCGCGGAGTGCTCCAACTTGGCGAGCAGTCGGTCGGTTTTGTCGGTCGTATCACTTTTTGATAGAACGTATGCGCTGCAGACCCCGCACTCGGTTCGGGCGACATAACCATGTGGGTCTGTGCCTGGCTCACCGCGTACCTCCTGACATATAAGTAAGGAATCATCTGTGTCCACCATTCGCACCGCGATCATTGGGGCTGGCGGAATTGCCAATTACCACCTGCGTCACTTGCTGGCCGACCGCGAAAATACGAGCGTTAGCGTTATCTGTGAGCCGCGTCACGAGGCATACCTGGCTAAAACGGCGATGTTCAACGAGGCGGGTTTGGAGCTACCGCCGAACGAGCCCGATCTAACGCAATTGCTGCGCAACTACGAGCTCGATGTTGCGCTCGTGCTCTCGCCGCATGCCTTTCACTTCGAGCAGTCGCGTATGTGCCTGGATGCCGGCCTCGACGTGCTGTTGGAAAAACCCATGGTCAACACCGCCGAAGAGGCCCGCGAGCTGATCGCCGCCCGTGACCGCAGCGGCAAGCTGTTAGTTGTAGCCTTTCCCGGCAGTCTCTCGCCGCAGATCCGTACTGCCGCTGCTTTGATCGCTAGTAACGAATTCGGCGAACTGTTGAGCATCAGTGCTATGGCCTGGCAGAACTGGGGCGTGGTGACGGTCGATACCTGGCGGCAGGTGCCGGAACTGGCGGGCGGCGGTTTTCTCTTCGACACGGGCGCGCATATGCTCAATACCGTCAGCGATCTTGCCGGCCAGGATTTTGTTGAGGTCGCTGCATGGCTCGACACACGCGGGCGCCCGGTGGAGACGATGGCGACGGTGATGGGGCGGCTGGCTTCGGGCGCGCTCGTCACGCTGCACGCCTGTGGCGAGGCAATGCCGTCTTGTGCCTCGGATGTGCGCGTGTTTTGTGAGCGCGCGATCATTCACACCGGGATCTGGGGCGAATATTTGCAGATCCAGGTCGATAGTAAACACGCCCCCGAACCCTACCCGCTGCAAGCTTCTTCCGGCGTGTGGCAGCAGTTCTGTGCCGTGCGCGCGGGTACACTGAGCAACCCTTCGCCGCCCGAAGTTGGTCTGCGAATGGCCCGCCTCTGGGATGCCATCCGCGCCTCCGCCTTGCAGCGCGGCCAGCTAGTTCGTATTGAAGCGTGATGCTGTTCGGATCATGGATCATGCTCCACGTTTCATAATGCGGTGCGTCACAGATAACTTGCACTCTGCCCATGATGTGGCACAATAGCAGCTATGAATACACATGCTCTCGATAACGATATAGCTGTTTTAGCAGCGCACAAACAGCAATGGGTGGAGCTGCCGATCGCGCGTAAACTTGCGCTGCTCCAGCGTACCCAGCAGCGCCTACGCGACGCCCTAGAGGTGTGGGTCGAGGTGGGCGCGCAGGTGCGCCATACTGACCCACACTCGCCCTGGGGTGTAGAGGAATGGTTAACCGGCCCCTATATCGTCGGCACGTCGATCGTTGGCTATAGCGAGACGCTGACGGCGATCACGGCAGGCCGCTTGCCAGCGATCCGCCGCCTCTATACGCGCCCGAGCGGCCAACTGGTGGCCGAGGTCTTCCCGGCCAATGCCAGCGACAGCCTGCTCTTCAACGGCATCAGTGTCGAGGTCTGGATGCAAGACGGTGTAACAGCGCAGAATCTGCATCAGCACATCGGCGGCTTCTACCAACAGCCGCAGCCGCAGGGCAGGGTGGCGCTGGTGCTGGGGGCGGCAATCTCAGCTCCATCCCCGCGCTCGACATTTTGAACCGGTTGTATGTTTTTGGCGAGGTAGTGCTGCTGAAGATGAACCCGATCAATGCCGGGGTTGGCCCGCTGCTCGAGCAGGTCTTTGCGCCTTTTGTCGAGGCGGGCTATCTGCGTATCTGCTACGGCGGTGCCGAAGTCGGTGCGTACCTGGTTGAACACGCGGGTATAGAGGCGGTGCATATCACCGGCAGCGTGCGCACTCACGATGCGATCGTGTTCGGGCCGGGTGCTGAAGGTGCTGAGCGCAAGCGCCGCCATACGCCGCGCCTGCACAAACCGATCAGCAGCGAGCTAGGCGGCATCTGCCCGGTGATCATCCTGCCGGGTACATGGTCGAAGGCCGATATCGCCTATCAGGCCGAGCAAGTGGCGACGATGCGCCTGCTCAATAATGGCTACACCTGCGTGGCCGCTCAAGTCTTGATCACGTCGCGCAGTTGGCCACAGCGTGCCGAATTTATGGACGCGCTACGCGCGATTTTCCGCCGCGTTGCGCCCCGCGCCGATTATTACCCCGGCGGCGACCGGCGTTTGCAGGCGGTGCTTGAGCAACATCCCGCCGCCGAGCGCTTCACTCACGATCCGCTGCGCACGATTATTGGCGATGTCGATCCATGTAACCACGACGAGATCAGTTTTCGTGAGGAGTTCTTCGCGCCGATATTGGCCGAGACGGCGCTGGCGGGCGATGATGCGGCGAGTTATTTGCGTAATGCGGTGCAGTTCTGCAACGAGCGGCTGGTCGGCACGCTCGGCGCGACGCTGCTGGGCCACCCCACGACAATGCGCGCGCTCGGCCCGGCTGTCGAAGCGGCGGTCGATGCGTTGCACTACGGCGTCATCGGCGTGAACGAATGGCACGGCGCGGCCTTCAGCCTGGCGCAGGCACCCTGGGGCGGCTACCCAGGGGCGTCGATCTACGATGTGCAGAGCGGTGTGGGTGTTGTCCATAACAGCTTGTTTTTCGATCGCCCCGAGAAGACGGTGATCCGCGGTTCGTTCTATGCTTTCCCACGCGGGGTACTGCACGGCGATTTTGCGCTTTTCCCGCGTCAGCCCTGGCTGATCGC
>JAAUTF010000158.1 GCA_012031775.1 Candidatus Altimarinota bacterium
CCTCGGTTCTGGGTTCTGGGTTCTGAGTTCTCGGTTCTGGGTTCTGAGTTCTCGGTTCTCTCTGCTCTGTGCTCTTCCTGTAACTCCACCAACTGCTCCACCGCTGCGCGCCGCAACTGATTCAACAGCGAACTCGGCACAAACGGCTCTCCAACTCGGTCGACAACAAGATCGGTTAGTTCATACGCGGTGTTACCAAGCCGCCCCAGTTGCTCGTGCAGATATGCATCGCTCGCCGCTCGATTTTGTGCTCGCGCCAACGGTTCAGCGCCCATCACCCGCACCGCGATTGCCGGTTTCGCTAGCAGTGTCCAGTCGATACGCAGCGGCTCGCCTTCACGAGCGTAAACTTCAACACGCACACCCTGACGTCGTAGCGGTACTTGTGCCTCGGTAAAAGGTCGCACAATCCTGTTGATCTCTGGATCTGAGCTACGCCACACCAGGTCGCCCACCCGAATACGTCGAAAATCGATCGCCCCATTGCCGAACTCCAGCTCGGCTACCGCTCCACTCGCCACAAAGCCCCCGCTCTGCGCAATTGGCTCTCGGTTCTGCGCTCTGCGCACTTCTGACTTCTGACTTCCGACTTCTGACTTCCGCACATGATAAATCCGCCCGCCCTCCTCGCGCTCCTCGGGGCTACGCCAGTCTGCTGCATCGAAAACCACTCCGTCGCCCGGTTTCAGCGGTGCCACCCTAAGCCGTGCATCAAGTTCAATTTGCACGCGATCCGCCAGTACACTTGCCACACGGCCCGCCAGTACCCCGCGGTGGCGCGGCGCGCGCCCTTGTACCACTGTTTGATGATTCGTGCCGCTCATAAAGTACGCGCCCAAACCGCGAGAGTACACCTGTTCAAGCTGCAGACGCTCACTGTCATCAACGCTCAGCGGCTGCCCTGCCCACGCCTCATCTACTGCTTTACGATACGCTGCTGTCGTTAGCGCGACATAATCAGCATCTTTGTAACGCCCTTCGATCTTCAGCGCCGCAACACCGAGCTGCACGATCTGCGGAATCAGATCCAGTGTGTATAGATCGCCCGGTGACAGCAAATAACGTGCATCACCCAGCGGACGCTGCACGTCATCGACTATTAGTTCGTACGGTAATCGACAAGCCTGCGCGCACTGGCCGCGGTTCGCGCTACGCCCGCCCCAGGCCTCTGAGGAAAAACATTGCCCCGAGTAGGATACACAGAGCGCGCCATGTACAAATAGCTCTAACTCCGCATTCGTCGCAGCACGAATCTTTCGAATATCGTCGAGTGATAACTCGCGTGCAAGTACCACTCGGCTGACACCGAGTTGCTGGGCCAGTTCAACGCCTTCTGCGCTCGTGATCGACATCTGCGTACTGCCGTGGATCTCTAGCTCTGGCGCAACACGGCGTGCTAGTTGCACTGCCGCTACATCCTGCACGATGATGGCGTCGGCCCCTGCCTCAGCGATCGCTTCCAGGCTTCGCGCCGCATCGGCTAGCTCATGCTCAAAGATTAAGGTATTAAACGTTACATATCCCTTTACACCTCGTCGATGCAAAGCTCTCATTACATCTGATAATTCGCCCAGAGTAAAACCAACTTTTGCGCGCGCCGTAAAATGTTTTAGGCCAAAGTATACCGCATCTGCACCAGCTTCGATCGCTGTTTGCAGCTGCGGCCAGTAACCAGCCGGACTCATTATTTCTGGTTTTTCGTTTGTCATAAGTATGCCGGTGTTTGTATCAGCTTGCGCTGGCGAACGTGCTCCAGCGCAACCCGTAAATCGTCCATACGAAATGGTTTTTGCAAGAAACCATCGATGCTGGGCCGCCCTATTTGTCGATCGATATCGAGCGCATTATACCCGCTCATAACGATGACCGGCAACGTTGGGTGCAATGCTCGTAATTCTTGTACTGTTGTTACGCCGGATTGCCCCGCCATCGACCAGTCGAGCAGCACACAGCAGATCGTTGATGCCTCCCGGCTAAGAATATCTATACCTTCGCTGCTGTTCTCGGCATCGAGCGCGTGATACCCTAGCCGTTCGATCATACGTACCGCTATCTGCCGTACCTGGCTCTCGTCGTCTATTACTAGGATAGTGCCGTTTTGAGCGCCAGCAGGAAGGATAGACATCGTCGCTGTGTCTTCGAAAGGCTTTTTAGGGTTTGGAAAGGTATACGTGTTCATCGTCGGGCCTTTACGCTTAAGATTGTTCGCTGATCGTAGCTCGCTCTCGCGACGTGGAGGGCAGTGTACCATGCCCATGATACATAAATTTGCACAGCCTTGCACAGCATAATTGAGTGCGCCAGAACGCCAATTTGGTACTAGCGGGATCGATATTTGTCGTGCATAATATCCATGCTGGCATTGCAAAACCTGTGCATCAAGTACCCGCCATATCTTACAAGGACATCGTCACATGCAACGGCACGATAGCGTACAACTCTTTTTGACCGATCGCCTGGTTTCGCTTCAGGCTGAGCAGCAGCGTATAGGTGATCGTCGCGAGGCGATGCTCGACAAACTGCGTCGGTTTGAGCGTATGCATAGCCACTTGTCTCTTAACCCTGCTCACGCCGAACGTTGCAATGAGTTGATGCGTCGTATGCTCTTGACCCACGCAGAGTTGCACGCGCTCGACCAAAAGATGGTACGTCTGCGCCACGCCGCGCGTGCTATTCACCACGAGGCCGGTGCCGCTTCGCTTTAGCCGCCGTTATGCCCCAATGTTTACCTTCAGGTAGATTACACCATTGGTTTCCCCGAGCGATGTGCATCATCCTCTCGAACGAATGCTGCGACCGGAAGTAGGATAATGACGTACTCGTGCGGTATCCCTTTATTGGCCGTCCCGCACGTGGCTAGTACTTCTGGGTTACGCAAAACGCTACCTCAACTGCCCTTTCTAGCCTTGTCGTGATCCACAGCTTATACTACGATAGAACATACGTCGGCAGGCGACCGTGTCGCTATGTCGTCACCAATTGCTCCTTTTCGTTTTGTACTACATCGTTGTCGCTGGCAGTTCATTGTCCGGCCAAAGGAGACATCTTCATGCGCGCTCGTCTTTCCCTGCTGCGCTCGGCGCTCGCCATCGCGTTCACCTTCGCCATCGTCGCTCTTAGCCTGAGTCCGGCCTTCACCCGCGATGTCGTTCACGCAGCTCCCTCTGCGCCGCGCGCCACCCTCAACATACCGAATGAGGTTTTTATTGGGGAGAATTTCTCCTTTACCGTCGCCTTCGATAACATCGACTCCACCGATGCTGGCTACGGCCCCTTTATAGATCTGATTATCCCGGTGCTCGGTGCCGATGGTGCCGGTGCTGCCGTTGATGATGGCATAACCTTCATTAACGCCACCTACCTCGGCTCCCCTGTGCTCACTCAGCAGATCGTCTTCGATGCCGATGGCTGCGTTGATCATCCTTATGTTAAAGATACGAGCGGCGCACCTGTGCAGGTTTGTGGCACTCCCGGCGACCGTCTTGTTGTCTTGCAATTGCCCTTCGGCTCCTTTACCCCGACGCAACCCGAGGCTACGATCGTGGTCAACGCCAGCCTTAGTAATCAGGCTGATCTTAATACACCATTAACTATTCGTGCCCGTGCTGGTTTCCAGTTTGGGAACGATACACTTGCTAACCCCTGCTGCGATCCGCCTATTACCTTTCCCCCTCCGACAATCACGGCTTCCGCCACTTGGCCCGGCGATACTCTGACGCCGATTTTGCTCAAACTTACCAAGACTTATATTGGCCCCGAAGATGAAACAGTTACCGGCCCCAATTTCCCGCGCCAGTATTTGATCTCTGCGGATATTGCCGATGGCCAGACTGTGACGAATCTTGTGCTGACCGATACGCTACCGATCGATATGCAATATGTGCGCGTCGATGCTACGCGTATTAACGGGGCAAATACCGCCGCTTCAGCGGTTGTCTCGCCTAGCACGACTGTTCCCGGTGGTACGCTGGCCCGTCGTTTCACCTCTGTCACCGGTACTACAGCTGCCGACAATGCCGAAATGCTCTTCACGTTCTACGTGCCGCGCCTCGACGCCGCGAGCGCTGACGTGCTTGATCCGATTAGCGGCGATGACGTGCTCGCCGACAACAACGCTAGCCTTGGCGCTTCCTGGGATCCTATCGACCCACGTGATCCGATCGCCGTTCCATCTATCGATGTCTCTGGGTTTGAGCATCGCCTTGAAGAACAATCGATCGCCATTCAGAAAGCGAGTTACGTCGCTTCGGCCCTGCCGAATGCAACGATTGTCTACACTCTCAACGTCCAGATTTCAGATTTCTTCGCTTTTAATACGGTTGTTATTTCCGATACGTTCTCCGACGGCCAGCGCTTCGATACCAGTTTTACGCCGACTATGCAGGTCGCTGGCAACAGTTTTACTCTTCCTACAGCGGCTTTTGCCGACGCGAACTACACCGTTAGTCAGAACTTCACCGCTGCGACCGCAGCCCCGCCGGTCTTCACTATCGATCCGGCGACGAACGACGGCAAGACGACCGTCACTTTTCGTGTCTCCGACGAGATTCTGCTGCGCGATCCGGCTAGTTTGGGCCGTATGCTTGGCGGTTGTGTTGAGGACGATGGCACAGGTCTTGTTAGCCCCTGCGATCCGCTCAATGTAGGTGATGGCCCTACTACCGCGCAAGTTATTTTTCGAACCGTAATTCAGGATATCTATAGTGACGACTTCCCCTCGGGCGACGCCAGCGTCGATCAGGGCGATGTGCTTAATAATAATGTGACGGTTAGCGGAAATCTGCTGAATAACACCGGCTTAGCGCAGAACGGCCAGAGCGAGGCCGATGACAGTGCTGTTGAGATCGAGATTCAGCGCGGCTCGCTGGCGAAGTCGATTTACGCGATCAACGGTATCGTCAATACGTATACCAACGCCGTTGAAGTCGCGCCCGGCGACACCGTTACCTATCGGCTGGTCTACCAGTTGCCTGCCAGTGATGTCGAAGACCTCGCCCTCATCGATTATCTTCCCCTGCCGGTCTTCGATGTTGATGAGACAGCAGCTATCAGTACTACTTTTGATACAACCGTCTCTGCGACGGCACCGCCAGCGGGCAGCGCCAAATATGGTCCCACTGACACCTTCAGTACCTTGCCTGGTACACTCGATCCGACGGTAAACCGTGACTCGATTGCCAACAGCATCAGCTTTAGCTATGGCGACTACGATAATGGTAGCAATGTTGCCAGTGTGATCGATATCCTCTTTACCGTTACGGTCGATAACGATCCGTTCGCTGACCGCCTATTGCTCACCAATCAAGTCCGTCAGACTGAGGAGTCAACGCAGCAGGTCGACGAGTTCGCGGATTCTATCATTCAGGTCACGCTCACCGAGCCCTTCCTGCGCATCAGCAAAGGTGTGATCGGCGCGAATAACCCGAATGCGACGCTTACCCCTAGCGCTGGCCCGGTGACCTTTAGCGCCCTGGTACCGCCGGCTGCGCGCTTTGCCGGAACGATCAATTCGACAAACTTGATCACCAATCCGATCAACGCCAATATCAGTGGTGTTGATGCAGGCGATCTGGTCAGCTTTGCGATGATGATCGAAAACATTGGCAGTAGTGCCAAGGGTGCGTTCGATGTTACGATCACCGATACCATTCCGCTTGGCTTCGTCATCCCCAGCACTGGTGCCGGGCTTAACCTGCGCGTAACGCGCGGCGATGGCGTTGTTGTACCGTTCAGTGGCCTTGGTGGCGGTAATGCCGCAGTTGAAGACGACCTGTTCTTCAGTGGTATCGAGCTCACCGATCCCTCCGCAATGCTCGGTGTCTGCCAGCGCTATCACCCGACCGACGGCAGCAATATCATCATCATCACCTATGATCTGCAGCTCGCCGACAACGTGAAACCTGGCGATGTACTCACTAATATCGCCAATATCACTAAGTATGCTGGCACGGAGGGTGGGCCGAACCATGTGCCCGACCCGCGCTCGCGCCCGAGCGATACTGCCAGTGCCTCTGTCCTTGCGCCGCTTACGAAGAGTATCGATGCGACCTCTGAGGCCAGCACCTCTGAGGCTGGCGTCGGCACCAATGCTAACCCACGCCTGGTGGCGATCGGTGAGATCGTGCGCTATCGCCTAATGGCGCAACTGCCTGAGGGCCAGGCACTCAATTTGCAACTCCTCGACCTTATCCCCACTGGTGTCACGTTTCTTGATGATAATACGGCTACAGTAGCCTTTGTTTCCAACAGCGGCACGATAACCTCGACAACGCTTAGCGGCGCTGGCCTCAACCAGACGGGGAACCAGACGACAACAACGACGCTTGAGCCAACCTTTCTGCTGCCCGATGCTGCCATTTCGGAAAGCGCCACGGCTGATGTAGATAGCTATACGCCAAACGACGATGTCTTCTTCAAGCTTGGCGACGTCTTCAATAGCGATCGCGACAGCGATTTCGAGTATGTGATCGTCGAGTTCAATGCGCTCGTGAACAACGTAACCGACAATCAGGCAGGTACTAGCCGCGACAACAGTTTTGCGTTACGCCTCGGCAGCACCACTGTTAGCAGCTCGAACAGCACGCGTGTACGTGTTGTTGAACCGAATATCGGTATCGCCAAACTGGTCAGCCAACCTCCGCCGATGCGCGATACCGTGACTATTCGGTGTTTATCACCAATACGGTCAGTACCAACGCCAGCACCGCCTTCGACACGGTGCTGACCGACACCTTGCCTTCCGATCTAACCCTCGTGCCCGGATCGCTTACCACGACGCCAGCAGGCCCCGCCGTCGTGCAGTCTGGCAATAGCATCACAGTGACCGTCGATGTTTTGGCACCAGGTGCTTCGGTACGTGTTGACTACCAGGCCACGGTGAATCTCTCAGTCAGCCCTGGCCAGTTAATTAACAACATAGCGCGCTATCGCTTCACGAGTTTGCCGAGTACTGGCTCCACGGGCAACCCAACCGGCTCGACCACGCCCGGTGCGAGCGGGGCTAATACTGGTGAACGCAACGGCGATAGCACCGCTGGTGCGCAGAACGATTACCGCGTCAGCGACAACGCCACAATCAGTGTCTTCGCGCCGGCTCCGGTGAAAACGCTGGTCAGCACTTCGGAGGGCCATACGACCGGTAGTAACGTCGCGATCGGCGAGATCGTGCGCTACCGCTTTGCTGTGCGTCTCGCCGAGGCGACGATCGCCAACTTCCAGCTGCGCGACAATTTGCCGACTGGTATGGCTTTCATCAACGATGGCACGGCACGCTTTGCCTTTGTCTCCGATAATGGCGGCGGTAGTGGTATTAATTCGAATATCCCTGCTATCGACGCCTGCGCCGATGTGCCAATTGCCCCCGCCAGCCCTTGACCTGCGTCTTCCCATCCGCGCAGATCGATGCCGCGACGATAACCTTTAGCTTGGGCAACTTAGTTAACAACGACACCGATGCCAACGAAGAGACGGTGCTGATCGAGTTCAACGCGCTGGTGCAAAACGTCAATGGCAACCAGGTAGGAACGTCACTTAATAATACCTTCAGCACCATCGTTAATGGCACCACAACATCCACTAGTTCCCCGCTGACCGTGACTGTTGTCGAGCCGAGTCTCTCGGTTGCAAAGACGGTCGTTGCTGCGCCGCCCGTCGCAGGCGGGCCGATTACCTATACTGTCACGATCAATAACGCGCCTGGTGTAGCCACTGCCTACAACCTCACAGTAAATGATGTTCTCGACAGTAATCTGACATTGAACAGTGTCACTGCGACAAGTATCCCGACCTATACCAGTTTTATGAATACGAGCGCTGGTAACGTCGCCAGTGGCTCCATCAGCGAGTTGCGCGCCAGCGATAGCGTGACGCTGCGTATCGTCGCGACGGTGAACAGTGCTGTTGGCGGTAGTGTGACCATCCCCAATACGGCTGAACTGACCTATACTAGCTTGCCAGGTGCGAATGGCACGACGAGCAATCCAACGGGCTCGTCGAACATCGGCACACCAGGCGATACTAACGGCGAGCGCACCGGCAGCGGTGGCATCAACGATTATCGTACAAATGGTCTGGTAAACTTGCCGCTTGGTAGCCTCGGCAACCGCATCTGGTACGATGCCAACGGTGATGGCATCCAGGACGTTACGGAAGAGGGCATTGCCGGTGTGACCGTGCGCTTGACATGGCCCGGCCCCGATGGCAATTTTCGCTACCACCGGCGATAACATCAGTGTTACGGATACTACCGATGCAACTGGCATCTACAGCTTCATTGGTCTGACTGCCGGAAACTATCGTGTGGCGGTCGATGGCGCAACCTTGCCCGCCAATATGACCATTTCCGGCGATCCCGACGGCGGCGTGCTCAGCAGCAGCTTTGATGCTACCCTGACGGCGGCTCAGCAGCGCTTCGATGTCGACTTCGGCTATGTCGGCACCGGCACCCTCGGCGATACTGTCTGGTTCGATGCCAACAACGACAGCGTGCAAGATGCCAGCGAAGAAGGCATTGCTGCTGTCGAGCTGATGCTCACCTGGGCCGGGCGTAATGGCACGTTTGGCGACGCCGACGATTTCACCTATCCATCGACTACCACTGCTGCTAATGGGAGCTACGGCTTTGCGCAACTGCCAGCGGGCAACTTCCGCGTCGCAGTCACAACGGCGACTCTCCCAGGATCAATGGTGCAGACCTATGATCTCGACGGTGTTGGCACAGCCAATAGCGCCGATACGACCTGACTAGCATACAGCCGAACCGCAGCGATGTCGACTTCGGCTATAGCGGCACACGCTCACTCGGCGACTATGTCTGGTTCGACGTCGATAACGACGGTGTTCAGGATGTAAGCGAGGACGGTATCGCCAATGTTGAACTGGGCCTTACTTGGGCCGGGCCAATGGTAACTTTGGCGACACTGACGATATCATTGTTGGCACAACTACTACCGGTGCTAATGGTGCATACAGCTTTACCAACTTGCCTTCCGGCAATCATCGTGTCACCGTTACGCCTGCTTCACTGCCTGGCGGTGTAACGCCGACGTTCGATCTCGACGGACTAGGAACGGCGAATCAAGCCACTGCAAGCATGGCGTTGGTTGATCGCCTCGATGTGGATTTCGGCTATATTGGTAGCCTATCGCTCGGCGATCTGGTCTGGTACGATGCCAATAACGACGGAGCCCAAGGCACAGACGAGCCGGGCCTGAGCGGCATCGACGTGACGCTGATCTGGTACGGCCCCGATACTTTATTCGGTACGACCGACGATGTCAGCTTCGGCACGCAGACGACTGATGCCAACGGCACGTATAACTTCAGCAACCTGCCGAACGGTACCTTCCGCGTGCAAGTTGATAGCACGGATGTTCCTGCCGGCCTCGTTCCGTCCTACGATCTTGACGGTTCTGGCACTTCACACGTCACAGCTGTAATGTTGAGCGGAGTCAGTCGTACCGATGCCGATTTCGGCTATACCGGCAATGCCAGCCTCGGCAACTTCATCTGGTACGATACCAATGACAACGGCGCACACGATCCGGGCGAGCCCGGGATTGCTGCTGTCGATGTAACGCTGCGTTGGTCGGGTCAGAACGGTATTTTCGGCGACACCGACGATGCCGTGCTTCAAACCACGACCGATAGTAGCGGTATCTACCTCTTTGAGCGCCTGCCCGCTGGTGAGTTCCGTATCACGGTAGACACGACTGATCTACCAAGCGCAGTGGTGCCGACCTATGATCTGGATGGGATCATCACTGCGCACACGAGCGAGCGTACATTGACGGTGGCTGAAAACGCACGCGACGTGGACTTCGGCTACGTTGGCACACTCAGCATTGGCGACTTCGTCTGGGAAGACACGGATAACGACGGTGTGCAAGATTCCGGCGAATTGGGCATTGCCAACGTCACTATCATCGTTACCTGGTTTGGCCCTGATGGGAGCGAGGGTACGACCGACGATGTGAGCTATAACAATACTACCAATGGCAGCGGTATCTACCGCGTTGAGGCGCTTGCTGCCGGATCATATCGCGTCGCCGTTGATACCAGTACGCTGCCTACTGGTTTCAACACAACCTACGATCTCGATGGCATCGTAACACCGTCAACTACAGCAGTTACGCTGACGGCGAGCCGATTAGATGTAGACTTCGGCTACGACGATAACGCCCCGCCGACCAATGGCACCCTTGGCGATCGTGTCTGGCGTGACGACGACGGCGACGGTGTGCAAGATGTAGGCGAGAGCGGTATTAATGGGGTGACTGTACGCCTCATTGCCGCCGGCCCCGACGGCCTGTTCGGGACTGCTGACGACGATACCACTGCTGCACCGCAGGTGACAGCGGGCGATGGCAATTATCAGGCGGCGGCGGAGGTACTGCGCAAAGCAGCGGACGAAATCGCAGCGACCGGCCTGGATACCCCAGAACTCAAAGAGGAACATCTTTTCCTGATGCGCCAGGCCGAAGAGATGGAACGCGGGGTCGAAACCTATAACGACTACAGCCGCAAGGTGATGTCTACGCAGGCCATTTACACCATGACCGACCGGCATGGCGCAACCCA
>JAAUTF010000159.1 GCA_012031775.1 Candidatus Altimarinota bacterium
TTGCTGTGCAGCGACGGGCTCTGGGGGCTAGTCGACGAGCGGCAGATGGAGCAGGCCCTGCGCCCGTAGCCCCGTGGCCGCAGGATAGTGCCGAAGAGCTGATCGCGTTGGCGAACCTGGCCGGCGGTGATGACAACATCTCGGCAGTCGTCGTGAGCCTGCCAATGGCAGAAAGGTCAGCCTGATGGGTCCAGGCATCCAACTTCGCTCAACACTCAGCCGCAGTGCGCTTGGCGAAAGCAACGAGCAGCAACTGATCTACGTCTTGCTGGAAATGAGCGCGCAGGGCCTGCCGACAACACTGCCGAAGCTGCCGCTGAACCTCTGCCTAGTGATCGACCGCAGCTCATCGATGCGCGGCGAGCGCCTGATGCAAGTCAAAGAGGCAGCACAGCGCATTGTCGACCAACTGAGCGAAGAGGACTACTTCGGCCTGGTGACCTTCAACGATCGAGCCGAGGTGGTTGTAGCCGCGCAGCGCGTGCGCAACAAAGCCGATCTAAAACGTATGATCGGCAGTGTGGAGGCAGCGGGCGGCACCGAAATGGCGACCGGCCTGGCGCTGGCACTGCAGGAGATCCAGCGCCCGATGCTCACGCGCGGCGTGAGCCGTATGCTGCTCTTAACCGACGGACGCACCTATGGCGATGAGGGCCGCTGCGTGGAGATCGCGCGCCGGGCGCAGAGCCGGGGCATTGGGCTGACCGCGCTTGGTATCGGCAACGAGTGGAACGAAGACTTGCTGGAGACCATGGCCGCGCGCGAAAACAGCCGCACCCAATACATCACCTCGGCTCAGGAGATCGCCCACGTCTTCAGCGATGAAGTCAAGCGTATGCACGCGGTATTTGCGCAAGAAATTGCGTTACAAGTAGACGTGCGGCCGGGCGGGCTGCTGCGCTCACTCGACCGGGTACGGCCCTTTATCGCGCCGATGCCGATCGCTGAGGAAAAAGAGCGCAGCTGGGCCGCCACCATCGGCGAGTGGTCGGGGACAGAGGTACAAGCCTTCTTGCTGGAAGTCGTCGTACCGGCCTTTAGCGCGGGCGATCACCCACTGCTGCGCTTACAGATGACCTACAGCCTACCGGGCATGAACTTACACCAGCAGCGCGCGGAGATCGTCTTACGGGTAGCAGTGCGCCCGGCCGACGAAGTGAGCTACGAAGTTGACGCTACAGTCAAGCACTGGCTGGAGCGACTGGTGGCCTACCGGCTGCAGGCAAGCGCCTGGCAGCACGTGGAGGACGGGCGGCTAGAGGAGGCCACCCGGCGCTTGCAGATGGCGGGCACACGGCTCTTTGAAGCCGGCGAAGTCGATCTGGCGCGCACGGTACAAGAAGAAGCAACGCGGCTACTGCGCTCGGGGCAAACGAGCGCGGAGGGCCGTAAACGGATCAAATACGGCACCCGCGGGCTGGTTGCGGGCAGCGAGAACGAGCGTGAAGTGTAAGGGCAACACTCAGGGGTCAGAAGGGTGCTTTGCAACACATTGCTTTTAAGACCATTGCACTAAGAGATACGGCCTATGCAGCGTTGCCCCAATTGTAATGTTGAGCAATTCGACGGTACGATTTTCTGCGCCGATTGCGGTGCAGGAATGCAGGCAGTGCAGCGTCGTGAGACGACCACAGCGCTTAACAAAGCCTCAGGCAGCGGCAGCCTGCCAAACGTCGTTGAAGACACAGCCACGATCACACCCGTCGCGAGCGACGCCAGAATGCATCAGATCGTGCTGGTAGTGATCAACAGCGGGCGGCGGATCGAAGTCGACGTTCGCGCCGCCATCCTGGTGGGGCGCAAAGACCATACACGCGGCATCTTCCCCGATATTGATCTCGGCCTCGACGGGGGCTATGATGCAGGCGTGTCGCGCAAGCATGCCATCATCAGCACACGTGATGGCGGCTATATGCTGGAAGACTTAGCCAGCGCAAATGGAACCTTCATCAATGGGCGCAAGTTAGCCGCGCAGACGCCGACAGCCCTACACAACGGCGACGAAGTAAAATTCGGGACGCTGATCCTACGGTATGAAGAACACTGAGCAGCACGCAGAAGTTCTGCGGCAAGACTCAGAAGATCTGATTAAAATCAGCATTCTGCAAAGATGGAGGAAGATCAGCGGTGGCGAAGACAGTCATCTTACATTTAACAGGCGAAGACCCGGTGTTGGCAGACATGGAGCAAGAGCCACAGCCAGGCGACATGTTCATTAAAGTCGTCAACATGCGCAAGCGTGACGGTAAACCGGTGCCATATCTAGCGGCGGGCGTACAATCTGTCATCTTTCCCTGGCAGCGCGTAACCTTTATCGAAATCATGCCGAGCGAAGAAGAGCGCAGTTCGGTGGTCGACTTCTTCAGATCGTAGAATGCAGGGGGCGCAGGGCGAGTTGAGGTGTGCAGCCCAATCGCCCCTGCGCCCCTTTTTTTGACAGCAAGCGCCGCTCAACCTACAATCTCATGTGAGAGCGGATGCAGCCCGGTGGTTGTTCTCGTCTTCAAAACGAGTGGGCGGGGTGACGAGCCGCGCCGGTGGGTTCGACTCCCACGCGCTCTCGTGCAATAGACTTTGACGAATTTCATAGAGTTGTACCTCCACGTGAAACTCGCCCGGGGCCTTCTCCCTGAGGATCAGGTCGTGGACGAGTAGCTTCAAAGCCCGCTTGAGTGCGTGGGTCGCCTCCGGTTCCTGCCAGCGGGACGGGTCGAGCAGCGGGTCGGTCAGGATCAGCATGATCGACCGCGCCTTCTCGTCCAGCACCGTCATGCCGAGGCGGAGCTTGCGGATCTGCTCCTCCACCTCGTCGTACGCGAGCACCATGCGGTCGCCTGCTCGGCCAGCACGGCTCGCGTGCGCTCCGACACCCCCTTGTACTGCGTGGTCAGCGCGTCGAGAGCCGCCTCGCGCCGCTCTTCCAGTTCGCGCAGCCGTTCCTCGGCCACCTCGATTGCGCTGAGCAACTCGCCGCGCTTCGGGGCGATGGCGTCGTTGATCTCCTCCAGCAGCGCCTCGCGGCTGCGCTCGATGATGTCCTTCATGACGACTGCCAGCCCGCTCGCCTTCTTCGCCGCCGCGCCATGGGTGGCTACGACGAAGGCGAGCGGCGCATCGGCCTGACGCTGTGCGAGTCTGGCGTGCTGCCCGCCGAGGCCGTACTAACGGCCAGGGCCCACCGCGACCCGCTGCAGAGCCGGGTTAAGTGCGACGCGTCGGGCGAATGAGGGCGGAGAGCGCCGGGAGATAGATCTGGCAAGGGCGGTCGGCGTTTGGGCAGTTCCCGAGCGGCGAAGCGTCGCTTAGCAGCGTAGCGCCCGCCGTCCAGCGATCCTGCCCAAACTCATACGCGCCGATGTCGGGTGGCATGGCGTCGTTAAAGGGGGCCACATCGGCGCGCGGTCGATCGCCCACTCGCGGGTGACGGCGTTGTCCTGGAGGGCATAGTCTCGCTCGGACAGGTTTGCTGCCGCCGGGGCGACAAAGTAGCTGTCCTGGGCGTCGGTGATGTTGCTCGCCACACTGGCCGCAGTACCATCGAGGCCGCGAAAGCCACGGCTGGCGAGGTTATTCTTGATCACTACCCCCGGCAGATCGGCGCTGCCGGCAGGGCCGTCGTTGGCGATCGCCACCCGGCCCACCTCCGGCCGAGCGATCAGCGTGTTGTTGAGCAGTTCGACGTTTTTTATCCCATTGATATTGATGCTGATCGCCGTGTTGTAGATCACGTTGTGGTCAATAATGTACTGACCCTCGCTGGCGGGGTAGTCCAAGTAGATGCCGAAGAAGACATATTTGTCGGCCACGTCGGGGCCGCCGGTGCTATGGATCACGTTGTGATCGATCCGCACCCAGCCGCCATCGCTGCCGAACGCCTTGATTGCGCCGCTGTCGGCCGACTGCAACACCGTGTTGTAGACCAGGTTGTGATGGATGCGCGCCTTGCTATCGCTCTTCGTGCCGCTTGAGTTGCGCAGGGCGCTGAACTCGATTCCATCGACCCCGGCATTGTAGATGGTGTTGTACCCCACTTCGTGATCCAGGCTGACGGTGCTGGTCGAGCGGCCGAGGCCAAGCGCCCCGCCATCGGTGGCAGCATAGTTGGTGTCGTGGATGCGGTTGTTCAACACTTGGTGGCCCTGGCCGATCACCACTAGCCCGGTACCGGCGCTCCAGGCGATCGTGCTGCCCGTGATGCGATGGTCGCGCCCGCTCAGGATCACTCCCGACGACTGAGCCCACTGGCTTTGCATGTTGCCGGTCTGGTCGACGAAATGGCTGACATAGCGGATGTCGAGGTTTTCCAGCACAATATGGCTGGAGGAAGCGATGCTGTTGCTGCGATTGCCGCCGTTCTCGCGGCCGTTGCCGGCCATTGCATCGGTGGTGACGCTCGCGCCAAAGATGCGAAAGCCGCTAACAGTAATATACTTGCGGTCGTCGAGGTTAAACGCATAGTCGCGCTGCTTGACCTCGACGCGGTGCCCGGCCGGCGGGCTGCCATCGGGAGTGCGCAGGTACAGCCGGTCGTTCGCACGGTCGTGCCAGAACTGGCCGTTGAAGCGCAGGCCGTCGACGCGCAGCGGATCGAACAGATAGTAGTAGCTGCCCGCACCGATTTGGAAGTTGCCCGGGGCGTCAGCGCCATTGGTCGCGCCAGCGGCGATCTCAACCACGATCTGCTTGCTCGCCAGGTTGGTGCTGATCACCACCCCGGTCTGGCCGTTGCCGTCCTGGGTGTCGTCGGCGGTGCCATTGTCGTGGCCGCCGCTGTTCATCCAAATCTTGGCCCCGTCCCAGCGGCCGTCAGGCTCGTCCCACGCCGCATCGGTGAAGGTGATGCGGGTGATCGGGTACTGCGGGCCAGGCACGGTACGGCCAGTGTCGGTCGCGCTGACAATGTTGTCAACTGTGGCCTGGCGTGGAAAGGAGGGGTTGCGGTTGGCCTCCTCCGGCCAGCGGGCCAAGGCTATCATGTGCTCGTCGACAAAAACCTGGTCGCTCTGGTTGTTCGCCGACACGTAGTCGTCTGGCCAGGGTGCAAACCAGAGCGAGCTCTGGGCGGCTTGCTGCCAGGTTGTTGGATCGATCAACGTGGTGCCGCGAATGGTGGCCTGCTCGCCGGAGGCCACAGTAAAGCGGATCGGCGCATTGGGGCTACCTGAGCGTGGGGGAGTGACCGTTTCCGCCATAGTCCCCGGCGCGCACAACAACCGTATCGCCAGGCTCGGCAACGCTGGCGGCGTGCTGGATGGTGCGGAATGGGGCAGCAGTGCTGCCAGGGTTAGCGTTATTGCCGTTCGGGGCCACAGTGTAGACTGTGGGGGCAGCAGTAACGCGCGCCGCGCCGAAGCTCAGGCCTGGCAGCAGCACGAGCAAGCAGCACAGAAGCGCTATGCGGCGGATGCTAGCGGAGGCAACCATAGAAACGCCTTTCAGTATGAGATTCAGCTCAGCGGCACTCGTGCCGCTGGCACGGCTAAGGTGTTTCGCCCCAGGTAAACTTTTCCCACTCGCCGATCGCGCCGACTCTTGCCTGAAGCGTGCGGTCGGCGTCGTTCCAGGCTGAAACATACTGGTTGTTGATCGTCGCTTTTAGTGCGATATAGCCGCTGCCCGCATCCTCAACTGTAAATCGTTCCCAGGTTCCAATCCCATCGACACGGGCCTGAAGCGTGCGGTTCACATCGTTCCAGGCCGAGACATAGCGGTTGTTCGCGTTAGCTTTCAGCCAGATCGTTTTGCCGATCGGCGCACCAGTACCTACGCTGCCCCCTTTGGCGTACACCTCGACCTCGGCGATACGCGCGGTGGAGCCGTTCCAGAAGTCGCCGCCAGTGATTGATAAGCGCAGGTAGCGCACGGAGACATCGACACGGAAGCCGGTGTAACGGCTGCCCTCGATGTTATTGCCGCCATTGTCGACCATCGTGGCAATGGTAGACCACGAGTCGACGCCGTTCGGGCTGCTTTGAACCAAAAAGTTGCGCGTGTTGTTGTACCACGGATTGCCTGCCTCTTCCGCGTGGCGCACAATCACCGCCTCGACCGTCTGGTTCGTCCCCAGGTCGATGTCCAGCGTGGCCGCGCTGCCAGTCCAGGTTGCACACCACTGCGTGGCTTTGTTGCTATCGGTGGCGTTGGCTGCGCTTTCGTCGCCACTGCACGGCAGGCCGCTGCCGACGGCGGGCCGGTTGAGGGCCAGGTTGGTCGCGCCGCCGTTGAGGTTCTTGTTGAGCATGTACATGGCCGCAAACGCATCTGGTGCAAGCAGGCCGTTGCTTTTGATGTACGGCACATCCCAGGTTACAACGCCCTGGTAGTCAGTCAGCTTCCGGGTGACGTTCAGCACGGTTGCATCGTCGTAACGCGTGTCTGGCCTGCCCCAATCGCCGCCCAGAAAGGTGAGGATGTGAGCCTGTGAGTCGCCAACCCAGCGCGTCTGTGGGCCGCTGAAGTCGTTGCGCTCTGGATAGCGCACCTCGCCGCCGGTATAGTCCTGATTGGGCGGGTCGTCGAGGATGCCGCCGACGCCGCCGCAGTTGACGCCAGCGATCGCATCAGGGTTGCCCGCACGCACTGCCGTGTACAGCGCGGAGTTGCCGCACCCGCCATCCAGCCACCAGCCGGCCACGCGGGTACCCCAGCGCAGCGACCACTGGCGCACAGACTCGCGCCACTCGTCCTGGCTGACATTCTGTTGAAACAGCGCGTCGTTACCGTGGCCCGCTACTCGGCAGGTAGATCATCAGCTTGATGCCGCGTGGGTTGAGCGCGTTGTACAGCTCGATCGGCAGGTCGCGGTCGATAGCGGCTTGGGCTGCGCCCAAGATACTGATCGTAGGTGGCGGTTGGGCGAGATGAAAAAGCCCGAGTTCTGACCAAGCGTGATCAGAAAATACTTGGCACCGACCGTTTGAAGCTGATCGGCCAGGCCGTTCACATCGAAATTATTGACCCGGGTGTTCCAGTCGGCGACGGAAATAGTTGGCGCACTTGTGTCCGAGGCCTCGTCCGCCAGATAGTGCATCATCACGCCCCACCTGGCGTCGCGAAACCAATCGACCGGGCGCGATGTGGCGGCCTGGACCTGGCCCCCAAGTGGCAGCACGCTGCCGACAAGCAGGGCGAAACACACGAATAAAGCTGTGAACTGTCGGTTGCCAACAAAGCATCGTTGCATGGGCTTCCTCCGTATACTCTTCGCTCCGGTTCGTTGCTGACCATGCCAATCCTGCCGCTAGGCATAGCTCGGCAGCCACGCGGCGTGGGCCGCGAGCAGATCGTCGACAAGCGACCAGATCTGGTCGAGGTCAAGCTCAGCGGCGGTGTGTGGGTCGAGCATGGCCGCGTGGTAGATATGCTCGCGCTTGTGGGTCAGGGCAGCTTCGACGGCAAGCGCCTGGACGTTGATATTCGTCTGCATCAGCGCCGTGAGCTGGGGCGGCAGCGCGCCGATACGCACCGGCTGCACGCCGTTGTTGTCCACCAGGCACGGCACCTCAACACAGCAACTGGGGGGCAGGTTGTCGATCAGGCTGGCATTGGGCACGTTGCCATAGATCACCCGCGGCTGGCCGGTCTCCTGGGCGTGGATAATCAGCGAGCCGTACTCGCCCGAGTGTTTGGAGGCGCCGTCATCGGCTGCGCTCATCCATACCGCACGGAACTGAGCGGCCTGGGCCGGGTTTGTTTGTGCGATCCGCTGGCAGCGCGTTTCGAGCTGTGCCCGCTCCAGCCGGGCCAGCGAGGCGTTGTCGATCTGGGCGACCGCTGTTCGGACCTCGGCCCAGTCGGCGAGCTGGTCTTCGCAGCGGAACAGGTACTCGTCGAGCGGAATCTGGTAGCGGTCGAGCAGATCGCCCCGTCCGTGCTTGATGAACCAGGGCACATACTCGCTGAAATGCTCGCTCGACTCGGTCACAAAGAAGCCCAACCGCTGGAGCATGTCGTAGCGCACCTGGTTCCAGCGCGGCGCGCGCCCACTGCGGGCCAGCGCATGCAGCCGGGGGTAAAGATCCTCGCCGTGGCGCTCCAGGCGCGTGTAAAAGGCCATGTGGTTGATCCCCGCGCAGCGATAGGCAATCTCGTCGGCGGGGATATCCAGGTCATAGGCCAGCTCGCGCACCGTGCCGTGTACGCTATGGCACAGACCGACAATGCGAATGGGCGTCGCGCGGCTCAACGCCCAGCAGATCATCGCCATCGGGTTGACGTAGTTGAGCAGCGTCGCCTGCGGGCACAGCTCCTCCATGTCGCGGCACACGTCGAGCAGCACCGGGATCGTGCGTAGCGCACGCATGATCCCACCGATGCCCAGGGTATCGCCGATGGTTTGGCGCAGGCCATAGCGCCTGGGGATGGCGAAGTCGGTCAGGGTGGCGGGTTGATAACCGCCGACCTGGATCATAGCGATCACATAGTCGGCGTCGTCGAGCGCACGCTGGCGGTCGGTGGTGGCCAGAATCGTGGGGCGCACACCCAGGGCGCGGGCCAGGGTATGGGCGACATTCTCGGAAACGCGCAGCCGCTCGGCATCGATGTCATACAGACGGATCCGGGCCTCGGCCAGCTCGGGAAAGCTCAGGATGTCGCCAAGCAGGTTTTTGGCGAAGATCGTGCTGCCCGCACCGATCAGCGTAATCGTTGGTGGCATAGTGGATCAGCCCTTAATTGCCCCGCCCGTCAGGCCGCTAATAAAGTCTTTCTGCAAGCTCAGAAAGAGCGCAACCACCGGCACCGAGGCGAGAAACATCATTGCGAACATTTGCCCATAGTCGACTGTGAACTGCCCCAGGGCCGTGTAGATTCCGGTCGTGATCGTCACCCCGTGCAGCGGACCGAGGATGATCAGCGGGTTCAGAAAGTCGTTCCAGATCCACAGCCCGGAGAAGATCATAACGCTGGCGGTGCAGGCCGTAGCAGCGGAAACAGAATCGTCCAGAAGGTGCGGAGCGGCCCTGCCCCATCGAGCGCTGCCGCCTCGTCCAGTTCCACCGGCAGGGTGCGGATAAAGCCGCTGTACAGAAACACAGCGAACGGCACGTAGTAGCCCAGGTTGAACAACACCAGCCCGGGCATGGTGAACATCAGCCCGAGAGCCCGCAACACCCGTGTGATTGGGATCAGGATCACCTGCGGCGGCACCATCAGCCCGAAGAGCATGAAGACCAGCAAGCCGCGGGTGAGCGCGTTGTCGTTGCGGGCGATGTAGTAGGCGGCCATCGGCGCTACCAGCAGCAGCAAGGCCAGCGACAGCCCGGTAATCAACAGGCTGTTGCCGAGGGCCACGAACACCAGCCGATCCGAGCGACTAAGCACCTGCTGAAGATTGTCAAGCGTCGGCGGGAAGGGCAGGCTAAGGGGCGTCGCCTCGATCGCAGCGGTGGGTTTGAACACGTTTACCAGCGCCAGGTAGAGCGGCAGCGCGTACAGCAACGCCAGCAGCGTCGGGAGCGCGGTCGTAGATAGTCGACGCATTAATAGGTTACCTCGCGGCGGCGCAGCAACGACGTCAGCGCAACCGAAATACAGCCGATCACCACAAATAGCACCACCGCCATCGCCGAGCTATAGCCCGCCTGGTTGGCGGTGAAGCCAACCTTGATAATGTTGAACGAGAGCGTCTCGGTGGTGCCTGCCGGCCCGCCCGCCGTCAGCACCGCGACGTGGTCGTAGAGCTTGAAGACCGAGATCATCGTCAGCACCACAGTGATGGTCATGCCGGGTGCGAGCAGCGGGAAGGTGATATGTCGGAACTGCTCCCACCGATTGCCGCCGTCGATGCGGGCGGCCTCGAATAGATCGGCCGGGATACTTTGCAGCGTCGCCAGGTAGACGACGACGCAGAAGCCGAGCGCCTGCCAGGTCACCACCAGCATGATCGAGCCAAGGGCGGTGCCGGGCAGCCCGAGCCAGGGCCGCGCCAGCTCGCCCAGGCCGGCGTTGCGCAACACCGTGTTCAAGATGCCGTTCTGAGTCAGAATGATCGACCAGATAAAGCTGACGATTACGGCGCTTAGCACCTGTGGCACGAAGAACAGTGTGCGCAGGGTGTAGAACAGCCGGCCCGGATGGTTGAGCAGCAGCGCCACGCCCAGCCCCAGCACGTTAGTCAGCAGGGTGACGATCACCGAGATCACCAGGGTGTTGCGCACCGAGCGCAGAAAGTCGCTGTCCTGGGGCAGGTCACGGTAGTTCTGGAGCCCCACAAACGATGTGTCGGGAAACAGCGGGTTGAGGTCGGTGAAGCTGTAGTAGAAGCCGAGCAGTAGCGGGACGATCATGAACAGCAGGTATGGTGTCAGGGCGGGCAGCATGAACAGGGCGAACCTGGCGACCTGCTGTCGGCGCACCCGCGCCCGCCGGGTGGCCGCGCCCTTCGAGCGGGTTGCTCCAACCGGGCCTGAGGTAGTTTCGGAATGGATCATGGTAATGCAGCTCCTCGGGAGCGCGGAAGAGTCAGGGCGGCCTACGCGCC
>JAAUTF010000160.1 GCA_012031775.1 Candidatus Altimarinota bacterium
AGCGTCAACCGAGGCGAGCGTGGGGAACGCGGCGAGCGGCTCGATCGCAGCGAACGCGGCGAGCGCGGCCCGCGTATGCGCGAGCGGAACGGCAATGGCGTGAGCAACGGGCAGCACAGCAGCATTAGCAGCCCGCAGGCGGTGCCAACACAGCGCATCTTTCCCTTTGGGGTGAGCCGGAATCGGCTGGAAAATGCAATCGAGCGCCTGCGCGTGCCGGCCGTCATTGTGCGCGATATGAAAGACGCGACGCTGGTGATGACGCTCAAGAATTACTATCGCCAGAGCGCCTCGCGGCTACGCCAGGCCGAAGAGCACGGTGTGCCGGTCTATGTGCTGCGCAACAATACCATCACTCAGATGGAGCGCCAGTTGGCGAATGTCTTCCACTTGCGCGACTATATCGAGCAGCCCGAGGAGGAGCCGGCCACGGTGACCGGCACAGTTGAGGAGGCGATGCTGGAAGTCGAAACGGCGATCGAGCAGGTGATGAACGGCGAGACGAGCGCGGTCGAGTTGGCACCGCGTAGCAGTTATATCCGCCGCCTGCAGCATCAGATGGCCGATCGTTATAATCTGCGATCGGAAAGCCGTGGCGATGACCCACATCGACGGGTAAAAATCTATCGTCAGTAAGCGATCTCTTGTCGCTGTTGTTGGCAGTGGCGACAACAGCGACAACCACGGGGCTATCTTGCTTTTGGCTGCTGCAAGCGATCGATATAAAAAGAGTATAATAAGGGTATATACGTAGTTGATTGCATCACGTAGATGATACAGGGCGGGCCTGATGGGGATCTTCATTACATTTGAGGGGCCGGAAGGAAGCGGGAAAAGCACCCAGGCGCGATTATTGTATGAGCGCCTGCAAGCCGAAGGCTACCCAGTTATTCTTACCCGCGAACCGGGTGGCACACGAATCGGCGAGCTGATCCGGCGCATTCTCGTCGATCTGCGCCATACCGAGATGGCACCGACGACAGAGACCTTACTGTTTTCGGCGGCACGGGCGCAGTTGGTGAGCGAGTTGGTGCGCCCGTATCTCGCACCGGTGGCATTGTGCTTTGTGATCGCTACGCCGACTCGACTTATGCATATCAGGGGTATGGCCTGGGGCGCGATCTGGACGAATTGCATGTGATTACCGCTGTGGCAACCGGCGGACTGATGCCAGATCTGACATTCTACCTCGATCTTCCGGTTGAAGAAGGCCTGAATCGTAAACGTGTGGCGCGTGTGCGCACCGAGAGTGCGAGTGAAGGGGCGGCTTTCTCGAAGCCACCTGAATGGAATCGCCTCGATGCCCGCGACATCAGCTATCACCAGCGGGTCGCCGATGGCTTTCACGCCTTGATGGAGCGCGAACCACAGCGTTGGACGAAACTCGACGCACACGCTGCTCCCGATGAGCTTGCATCGCAAATCCTCGCCACGATCGAACCGCTGCTGGCGCGTGTTCCGCGTCTGGAACCCTCGAAATGAAACTTATCCTTACTGTTGTGCAGCATCAGGATGCGAGCGGCCTGGTTCAAGCGCTCACCGACCAGCAGTTTCGTGTTACCCGCATTAGCAGCCAGGGTGGCTTTTGCGCGAGGGCAATGCCACACTTATGCTGAGCGTGGAAGATTATCAGGTCGATAACGTGATAAAAACAGTGCGCGAGCACTGCTCAACACGCACGCGCTATGTCTCCCCATGCCCCCGATCGCCGAATCTGGCGAGTTTTACCCGCCCTCGCCGCTTGAAGTTCAAGTTGGCGGAGCGACTATCTTCGTATTGAAGGCGCACACCCAACGCCTTCTCGCTTAAATGTGGTGATAGTGCTGTGGCCAAGAGTCAGAGCAGTATTGCTCCTCTGTGATAATGGAAGCAATTCAAGATTTCCTTGCCAATTTACGCCCGATAGTAAATCTATTTGGAACCTTACTCGGTGCGTATCTCGTGCTGCTCTGGGCTGCATCGGTGCTCTGGGCCTACCGCGATATCCGCCGTCGCAGTGATGATACGTCGACACAGGTGCTGGCCGTTGGCCTGGTGCTGCTGCTGCCGTTTGCCGGTATTCCCTTGCATATGATCCTGCGCCCGCCACAGACGCTGGCCGAGAAATATGAGCGTACGCTTGAGGAAGAATATCTACGCCGTGATATCGAAGAGCGCTATGTGTGCCCCGAGTGTCAGCGCCCCGTCGAGCACGATATGATTCTGTGCCCGCACTGTCAGACAAATCTGCGCCGACGTTGCCACGGTTGCCAGCGCGTCGTCGACCTGACTTGGAGTGTTTGCCCCTACTGTGGTGAGGCGAGCGGGGCGAGCCACACACCGCACTTGGCGACTCTGCCGACGTATGCGGGGGTTAGGAGTCAGGAGTCAGGAGTCAGGAGTCAGTAGCGGCGCAGGGGTGCCGCGTGCGGCGTCCTTATGTGTTGGCGCAGGGATCGCAGGGGCGCCGCATGCGGCGCCCTTACGTATTGAGGTGGATTTGATGCCCGCGATTAGCGATGTAGCCGACGTTCTAGTAGGGCACGCGCAGGACGATGTGGCGCGGACGGGTTGTACGGTGTTACTGTTCGGCGATGGTGCGACGGCGGGGGTAGATGTGCGCGGTGGTGCTCCAGGCTCGCGGGAGACCGACTTGCTCGCGCCTGCCGCGACGGTGCAGCAGATCCACGCACTGCTTTTCTCCGGTGGGTCGGCCTTTGGCCTCGCTGCCGCAAGTGGTGTAATGCGCTGGTTGTACGAGCGTGGTGTGGGCTTCGATGCCGGTGTGGCACGCGTCCCGATCGTGCCGGCCGCCGTCATCTTCGACCTCGCTTTTAGCCAGAACGGGCGCTGGCCCGATGCGGAAGCTGGTTATGCGGCTTGTGATGCTGCCGTACCATCTGTTTCTGAAGGTGCGGTTGGCGCTGGCAGCGGCGCAACTGTGGGCAAGGTGCTGGGGCTCAAAGCGGCTATGAAGGGCGGCATCGGCAGCTGGAGCGAGACGTTGTCCGATGGCACGGTCGTCGGGGCGCTAGCGGTGGTGAATGCCTTCGGTGACATCCTCGCCGCCGATGGGACGATTATCGCTGGAGCGCGCTTGCCCGCCGGTGGTTTCGCCGATGCGCGACAGGTTCTGCGGCGCCCGCTGCCGACGGCTGAGCAAAGCGCTAGTGTGTTTAATACCACGCTAGTAGCCGTGGCGACCAACGCGCAACTCAGCAAAGCCGAGTGTACGCGGTTGGCCCAGATGGCGCAAGACGGCCTGGCACGTGCTATCTGCCCTACGCACACACCCGTCGATGGCGACATCGTCTTTGCAGTCTCGAAGGGTACGCATATGGCCCCGCCGCTTATGGCGCTCGGCACCGTGGCTGCCGATGTCGTCAGTGAAGCGATCCGGCGAGCAGTGCGCAGGCGTAGCGATTGAGCGCGCTCAATCGCTACGGCCTGCTTTTATCAATACGCCCGCGCGAAGATGACCAACTGTGTAGTCTCTTTGCCGGTGAGGACACAGCGCCCCGGCTGCTCTGGTTGGTCGAGCGGAATGCAGCGGATCGTGGCCTTCAATTCGTCCTGGAGGCGCTGTTCGTCTGCGCGGCTGCCCGCCCAGTAGGCGCGTGCGAACCCGATCTCGACCTGTGATTGCAGTTCTTCGTAGGTGTGTACGTGGCGGGTGCGCTCGGTACGGAACGCCAGCGCCTTCGTATACAGGTTAGCCTGGATCTCCTCTAGCAGCGTGCTCAGTCGTTCGACCAGCCCTTCCTGGTTTACAAACTGCTTGCCTGCTTTGCCCGGCATATCGCGCCGTGCAAGCGCCACACTGCCTTTTTCGACATCCTTCGGCCCGATCTCGATACGCAGCGGCACGCCCTTTAGCTCCCATTCATTAAATTTGAAGCCGGGGGTGAGGTTGTCGCGGCTGTCGACCTTGAAGCGTAGTTTGCCCTTTAGCTCAGCGCTCAGCCGTTCGACGACAGCCATAACCTTGCTCTGTTCCTCGTCGTTCTTGTAGATCGGCACGATGATCACCTGCGTCGGCGCGAGGCGCGGTGGCAGCACGAGGCCCTCGTCGTCGGAATGGGTCATAATCAGCGCACCGATGAGGCGTGTGCTGATCCCCCAACTTGTCGTCCAGCAGTGCTGCACCGTGTTACCCTGGTCGGTATAGGTGATGTCGAAAGCCCTGGCGAAGTTCTGGCCGAGGTTATGCGAGGTGCCCGCCTGCAGCGCGCGCCCGTCTTGCATCATCGCTTCGATACAATAAGAGCGTAGAGCTCCGGCGAATTTCTCTTTTTCGGTCTTCAGGCCGCGTATAACCGGCATCGCCATAACATTCTCAACGAAGTCGGCGTACACATCGTGCAAAATCATCAGTGTCTCGCGCTCGGCGTCGTCTTGCGTGGCGTGCGCAGTATGACCTTCCTGCCACTGGAATTCTGCGGTGCGCAGAAATGGGCGGGTGCGCAACTCCCAGCGCATTACATTGGCCCATTGGTTGTAGAGCAAGGGCAGATCACGGTAGGAGCGGATCCACTTTGCGAAGAAATAGCCAATAATAGTCTCGCTAGTGGGGCGGATAACGTACGGTTCAGTGAGCGCTTCGCCGCCAGCGTGGGTGACAACAGCAACTTCCGGAGCGAAGCCCTCGACGTGCTCCTGCTCGCGACGGAGAAAGCTTTCGGGGATGAGCAGCGGGAAATAGACATTCTCGTGCCCGGTGGCCTTGATACGCTCATCGAGGCCGCGCTGCATCATCTCCCAGATAGCCCAGCCGGTTGGACGGAACACAATACAGCCGCGCACAACTTCCGCCGATACCGCCAGATCTGCGTGCTGAACAATATCTAGATACCACTGGTTGTAGTCTTTTGCCCGTGTTGTAATGACATCTTTTGGCATAGAGTCTTCCTTCTTAGCAGACGTCAGAATTTAGGATTCAGAAGCTTCAGCGCTTCAAGCAAGAATGGTACTACTGATAGGTGGCCAGCAATGCGCCCGCCTCGACGGTCGTACCGGCAGCGACGTGAATTTCCTTCAATGTCCCGGCGTGAGGCGCGGCGATCTCGTTCTCCATTTTCATCGCCTCCACAATGAAGAGCACCTGACCGACCTCAACTAGCTGGCCGACTTCGACGCGGACTGCTGCCAACCGCCCTTGCAATGGGCTGATCACGCCGTCTACTTGGTGACCCTGGGCGTTGCTGCGTGCCCGGGGCTGACGCCTGTTCGGTGTGCTGTGCTCGGCTGTTGCCACCGCCTGTGCGCCAAAAACTCTGACAGCAAAGCGTCGCCCGTTGACTTCAACAGTAAAATCACGTGCTTCGCCGTTCTCGCTAGACGGTTCGGGTGCAGCGGGCGGAGCTGAAAAGGAGCGTGTCGTCTCGATTAATTCGGGGTGCTGAGCGATAAAATTCACCGTCGCTGCACCGGCGGTGAAGACGGGATGCGCAAGCGCAGCACGATGAAAAGGAATAGTCGTAATCACGCCATCGATCGCATAATCGGCCAGTGCGCGCTGCATGCGAGCGATAGCCTCGCTGCGGTCTTCAGCCCAGACGATGAGTTTGGCGAGCAGCGAGTCGTAGAACTGCGGGATGGTGTAATCGGCGCGCACGCCACTATCGACGCGCACGCCATAACCAGCAGGCTCGCGGTAGCTACCGATAGTGCCAAGGGCAGGGCGGAAATTTGCTAGCGCATCTTCGGCATTGATGCGGCACTCGATGGCGTGGCCGCGCGGCTGGACAGCTTCTTGCAAGAACCAGAGCGGCTCACCTTGCGCAATGCGTAGCTGAGCCTTGACCAAGTCGACGCCATAGACCATCTCGGTGACGGTATGTTCAACCTGAATGCGTGTGTTCATCTCGAGGAAGTAGAAGCGCCCATCTTGCAGCAAGAACTCGAGCGTGCCAGCACCAACATAATCAACTGCGCGGGCGAGGCGTGCGGCAGCGGCCTGCATTTCGGCGCGCAACTCGGGGGTGAGCGCAGGCGAGGGGCACTCCTCGATAAGCTTCTGGTGACGGCGCTGCACGGAGCAATCGCGCTCGCCGAGGGCCACTGCATTGCCGTACTGGTCGGCGAGCACCTGGATCTCGATATGGCGCGGATTGCCGAGGTATTTTTCGACGTAGAGCGCGCCGTTCTTAAACGCCGTCTCGGCCTCGCGGCTGGCGCTTTCGAAGGCAGGGCCGATCTCGGCGGCGCTGTTGACGACACGCAACCCGCGTCCACCGCCGCCGCCAACGGCCTTGAGCGCGATCGGGTAGCCGTATTCCTCACCGAGCTGCGCTATCGTCGCCAGATCGTCCACCGCCTCTAGTGTGCCGGGCACCAGTGGAACGGCGGCAGTCGTCGCCTCGCGACGTGCAGCGGTTTTACCGCCCATCCGTTCCATCGCTTCAGCGGGCGGGCCGACGAAGACCAGCCCGGCGGCGGTGACAGCGCGCGCGAAATCGGCGTTCTCGGCGAGGAACCCGTAGCCAGGGTGGATCGCACCAACCCCGGCCTGCTGCGCCACTTCCACGATACGAGCGCTGTTGAGATAGCTCTCGCTCGACGGTGCCGGGCCAAGCAGATAGGCTGCGTCGGCATAGGCAACGTGCGGCGCGTCACGGTCGGCCTCGGAGTAGACGGCAACGCAGCGCAGGCCAAGCTCACGACACGCGCGCATAACGCGTAGGGCGATTTCGCCGCGGTTGGCAACTAGCACAGAGGTAAACATGGTGGCTCGATATCGCTCAGAGCGGCGGATACGTCGGAAAACCTGGTCAAATGTAGCATATTCGTCGCAATGGGGCAACTTGGGCCAGGGGTCAAAATTCAGAATTCAGGAGCGTAACTATTTTGTGCCAACACGCATTATCATGAGTGTAAGCATGAAGTGGCAAAGCTTGTGCCGCTGGCGAGGAGACAAAGGCTGTGGCGCTCCCACCGCTTAACCCGCTCGCAAACCTTAACTTCGCGACTCTGCGCTCCGCCGTCGCTCCTGCCATTTCCGCCAATATCCCTACGACAGTCGCTCGTATTCTTGTCAGCGACGACGATGTAGACATCCGGCGTTTCTACAGCGCGCTGCTCCCACCACTCGGCTTCGAGCTGATCGCCGTTCCGCGCGGCGAGGGCTTGCGCACGGTGGAGCTTGCCGACCGTGTGCGTCCGGACTTGCTGATCACCGATGCCAATAAGCCGGGCATCGACGGGTATACGATTTGCCGCGAGCTGCGCGAAGACCCGCGCACCCGCAGTATCAACACCCTGATGGTCTCGGCCATTGATGAGTGGTTACAGCAGCGCAGCGGCCAACAGCTGCGTGCCGACGATCATCTGCTCAAGCCGTTCGCTATTGAAATGCTGCTGTACCGTGTGATCAGCCTGTTGGCACTCGACAACGCCGCTTTGGGCCATGTTCTACGCCAGACGCTTATAACAGCCAGTGATGCGCCTTATCACCCGCTGACTGGCCTGCCCAGTGTTCACGAGCTGGCGACAGCGCTGCCTACTCTGACAGCGCGCGGGAATTGGACAGCGCTGCACGTTGCTATTCCCCATTTTAGCGCGCTGGTACGCGCTTATGGCCGCGCACAGGCCGATAGTCTGCTGCTCAACCTGGTTGGCCAGCTACGGCGCGGCCCGGCTCGCGTCCATCTCGCGCACTTCGGCCTCGGCACTGATCTGCTTGTGCTCTGTGCCCCCGACGATAGCGATGCCCTGCTCAAGCGGATTGTGCCGCAATTTGCCGCCCATGCGCGTACACATCTGCCGATTTTCCTCGATGGCCGCCCTGCCCTGAACTGCGATCTACAGCTATGCGTGCGCCGGGTGAACGGCAGCGCTACGCTAGACAAGCTCTCTGCGCTTTGGGACGCGCTCGCGTAACTTTTCCCTTTGCTCAAACGGTAGTAATAATAGGCGTGTACACGCTACGTCGGCGTTGCCGATCTGGCAAGGTGGTTGCAAAATCGCCGCCAGTGTGGGGTTTGGGGTGGCGCAGCCCAGAACGCTGCAACGGCCCTAGCCGACCTGGCGTGTACGCTGCTATTTGCAAAGCATTGCTCTATAATGTATGCCTATGAACTCACTACTCGATCTTCCTGGCGCCACGCTCGGCCTGATCAGCGGCGAACTGCGCAAGCGCTTGGTGCGTTATCTGACGCGCTGGCATCACGACGAGGCACTGCTGCGCTATTTCGACACCTGGTTGGTCGAGCAGCCGACGAGCATCGGCCTACGCGAGGGGCGTGCCCGTGTGCTGATCGAGCTTGGCCGTGGCGACGCGGCGCTCGTGGTACTGGCCGGTATCGACGCCGAGCGCAGCCCAACAGCTACCCGCCGCCAGTTGCGCTGGCGGGCCTTGATCGCTGCGCGTCGGTTCGCCGACCTTTACGCCGCGCTGGATGAGCAGCCCAACGACCCCGATCAGCAGCTCTACTTGCATCTGCTGCGCGGCGATGCGTTGCGTGCTGAAGAGCGTTTCGATGATGCCGCGGCTCAATACCAGGCTGCGCTTGCACTCGACGCGCTCAGCCTAGCCGCGACGCGTCGCCTGGCCGAATTGGCGCTCCAGCGCCAGGAGCCCGAAGTTGCCCGTGGCCTGATCGACGCGCTAATGCTGCGCCCCGATTTTACGTCGGGTGTAGCCGAGCTCGAGCTATTAGCACAGGCCGCCGCGATGAGCGCTGATCCGGCGCTAGACGATCTGCGCGCGCAGCTTGCCGCGCTCGAGGCGAGCGAACGCGACGCGCTGCTGAACGAGCTTGGCGCGCGGCAGCAGCCCGAGGCAGAACCCGCACACACCATCCCTGACCCATTGCCCGAGGCTGCGCTACCGGAAGAGGCCCACGAGGTGTTGCGCGACCATTTCGGCTTCAGCGCTTTTCGGCCCAATCAGACGCGGGTGATCGCCAGCGTGCTGAGCGGTAAAGCGACGCTGGCGATCATGCCGACGGGGGCCGGCAAATCGTTGACGTACCAGATCCCAGCGCTACTGCTGCCACAGGCGACGGTGGTGGTCAGCCCGCTGATCGCGCTAATGAAAGACCAGATCGAAAGCCTGCCGACGACGCTGCGCGAGCGGGCGACGGTGATCAACAGCAGCATCAGCGGTGCGGAGATGGCATCGCGGCTGCGTGACATCGCTGCCGGGCGGTATAAGTTGGTCTACATCGCGCCCGAGCGTCTGCGCCAGCGCGCCTTTTTGCACGCGCTTAAGCGCAGCGGTGTATCGCTCTTTGTGGTGGACGAGGCGCACTGCGTGAGCCTGTGGGGCCTCAGCTTTCGCCCCGATTATCTCTTTATCAGAGATGCCTTCGCCGAGTTGGGCAGCCCGCCTTTGCTCGCGCTCACCGCTACAGCCTCGGACGGGACACAGGCCGAGATCCGTACCTACCTGGGCGCTGCCGAACTGGTAAGCGCCTCGGTGTTTCGCCCCAATCTGTACGTGCAGGTGCAGCGCGCGGGTAACCGCGAAGAGAAAGACCAGGCCATCGTCGAACTGTGCCGCCGTATCGCCGGCGCGATCATCGTCTATGCGCGCGCCCGCCAGACCTGTGAAGAGCTGGCCGAGCTGCTACGGCGTAACGACATTCAGGCCGAGCACTACCACGCCCAGGTTTCCGACCGCGATGCCGTGCAAGAGCGCTTTATGCGCGGCCAGACGCGTGTGCTGGTCGCGACAGTCGCTTTCGGCATGGGTATCGACAAAGCCGACATCCGAGCGATCATCCACTTCAATCTGCCGCAGTCGATCGAGGCCTATTTTCAAGAGGCGGGGCGTGCGGGGCGCGACGGCCAGCCAGCGCGCTGTATTATGCTCTACGCTGCCTCGGACAAAGCGCGGCTGACGAGCTGGTTGCAGGAAGAAGCGCTGACACGCGCACAGCTGCGCGCGTCTACCGAGCGCTACGTCGCCAGATCGGCGAGCGCTACGGCATCGTCGATCTGGAACTGGTGCAGCGTGAGGTCGGCGGCGATGATGAAACCTTACTGCGTGTGGGCATGAGTATGTTGGAACGGGTGGGCCTGCTGCGGCGCCACTTCGATCTACCAACAAGCGCGACCCTGACGCTCAGGCGCGGTCTGCCGCCAGACGATCGGGCGGCGCAGCTGGTGGAAGTCGGGCGACTCCTGCCGGAAGAGGCGGTCGAGATCGACCTAATCGCTTTTGCCGAGCAGCTCGGCTACACCCCGAGCGATTTCGAGGCGCAGCTGCTAGACTGGCACGACCGAGGCTTTCTGCGCTACCGCGGCGGCCAGCGCGGGGTGCTGCTGGAGCTGTTGCCTGCGCCGCCGGATGTCGCCGAGCGCATCGACCAGCTGTTGGTGGAATACGATGCGCAGCAGCTGCAACGTGTCGAGGCGTTGGCGAGCTATGCGCGGAGCAGTCAGTGCCGTCATAGTGTGTTGGCGGCGCACTTCGGCCAGCGTCTCGAGGTCGTTCTCGTAGGCGCCGTCGGCGACCGAGCTCTTC
>JAAUTF010000161.1 GCA_012031775.1 Candidatus Altimarinota bacterium
CTCAGCACCGCACCGGTCGCTGCGATTGCGCCCACCAACCGCGATTTCCGCGCCATCGAGCAGCGCATCGGCGGCCTCGTCGGCGAGCTTGATAACGCGGTTTGGCGCGCCGAACAGACGACGAGCGATCTCTTCGTTGCCCAGCAAGGTATGGCGCGCAAGCTGCTACTGCTTGTGCTCGGCGGTCTGATTCTGGTTGCATTGACGATCGTACTGCCGACTGCGCGGCGCATCAGGCGCGAGCACCAGTTTGCCCTGGAGCAAAATCGCGAGAGCGAGCAGCGTTATGGGACGCTAGTGGCGTCGTTGGCTGAGGGCGTTGTCTTGCAGCTCGCCGATGGGACAATTCAGGCTTGCAATGCCAGCGCCGAGCGCATTCTCGGCCTCAGCGCCGACCAGCTGATGGGGCGCACCAGTGTTGACCCACGCTGGCGTGCGCTACGCGGCGACGGCAGCGATTTTCCCGGTAGCGAACACCCGGCTATGCGGGTGCTCCGCAGCGGCGAGCCGCTTGCGAACGTGACAATGGGCATCCGCAAGCCCGATGGCTCGTTGACATGGCTCGCGGTCAACGCGCAGCCGCTGACGCGTCCTGCTGAGTCAGCGCCTTACGCAGTGGTCACCTCCTTCTTCGACATCACCGAGCAGCGCCGTATTGCCAACGAGCTGCGCTACCAGAAGACGCTGCTCGAATGCTTGAGCGAAGCCGCGCCGGACGGTATCCTGGTCGTCTCACCGGATCGACGCTGGCTCTATGTGAATGAGCGTTTTGCGCAGATGTGGCATTTGAGCGATGCTGTGCTGGCTGCGGCCAATAGCGCAGTGGGCCTACCGGCTGTGCTTGCTATGGTCCAGGAGCCAGAGCAGGTGCGCGCCGGGATCGAGGCTCTGTACCGAACGCCGGATGCATCCGGCTCTGCACAGCTCCGCACCTACGACGGGCGCAGTTTCGAGTATTTCAGTGCGCCGGTGCGCGGCGGCGACGGCAGCAACTATGGGCGTGTCTGGTTCTACCGCGACATCACCGACCGCGAAGCCGTCGACCGTGCCAAGCGTGATTTTGTCTCGATGGTCAGCCACGAGCTACGGACACCGCTGACCTCGATCAGCGGTGCGCTCAGCATCGTTGCGAGCGGTACCGTCGGTGCGATCCCGCAGCGCGCCCAGCACATGGTCGATATTGCGGCCAAGAACAGCCAACGCCTCATCCGGCTTATCAACGATGTGCTGGATAGCGAGAAGATCGGCTCGGAGGTGATGAGTTTTGCGCTGCAGCCGGTCGAGGTCGTGCCGCTTGTCGTGCAGGCTCTAGAGGAACAGCATGCCTACGCTGCATCGCTCGGCGTGTCGATGGTCTTTGAGCCGCAGCTCGACCAGCTTTGGGTTGAGGCCGACAGCGATCGTTTGCTTCAAGTGCTGACCAACCTGCTCTCGAATGCGCTCAAGTTCTCGCCGCCGGGCGGCCTGGTGCGCCTCGCGCTGAACGCCGAGCGAGGTATGGCGCGCATCACGGTCAGCGATAAAGGCCCCGGCATCCCGCTGGAGTTTCAGCCACGGCTGTTTGAGAAATTCGCGCAGGCCGACAGCAGCGATAGGCGACGCAAAGGCGGCACCGGTCTGGGCCTGAACATCACCCGCGCGATCGTCGAGCGTCTGGGCGGGCAGATCAGCTACGCAACATCGTCGAGCGGGACGAGCTTCTTTGTCGATCTGCCGCTGGTGGTCGCACCGCCACCGGCACGGCTGCGGGTGGTGGCCATGCCCCAGCAGGTGCTGATCTGTGAGGACGACCCGGCGATCGCTGAGCTGATGCAGCGAATCGCGGATAATGCCGGCTTTCGTACCACCGTGGTGAATTCGGCCGCTCAGCTGCGCCATAAGGTGGCGCTGCAACGCTTCGACTGTCTGCTGCTCGACCTGAACCTGCCCGACGGTAGCGGCGAAGCGCTGATAGCCGAGCTGCGCGCCAACCAGCGCACCGAGCAGTTACCGATCGTCGTCGTCTCGGCGCGCGCCACCGCCGCTCAGGTACAGCTGCCGGCCGTGCCCGGCGTGCTATGGATTGAAAAGCCTTTTCTCGCCGACCATCTGCTGTCGGCAGTGAATCAGGGCACACGCCCGCAGATACTCCATGTTGAGGATGATGCGGATATTGTGCGTATCACGGCATCGGTGTTGAGCGAGGTAGCTGATCTGCGGGCGAGCGGCTCGATCGCTGCCGCCCGCGCTATGCTGCGCTCCACGCATCTCGACGCCATCCTGCTCGATCTCACCTTGCCCGATGGCTCCGGCTACGAGTTGCTCGCCGACATTCGTGTGCTCGCCAACCCGCCGCCGGTCGTTGTGTTCTCGGTGGAAGACCAGTCCGCTGTGCTGCCGGAGGGTGTAACCGCTCTGCTCGTAAAATCGCGCACCTCGAATCAGCAGCTGCTGCGCATCATCGCGGATGTGCTGGTGATGGGCCGCCAGCCTCCCGGCAGTTTGTGAAACAAACCTATAAAAGTCTTTACAGGCCCACGTTGCATATCTTATCCCAACAACATCACCGCCTGTAGCCTGTAACCTGTAATCTCACTTGGGAGAAGATCAATGCTCGTACCGCTCAGCCGCATCTTGATCGTCGAAGACGACCCAGACATTCAGCAGCTCGTGGCTTTCGCGCTACACGATCTGGGCGGTATGACCGTCGAAGTTGTGGAAACTGGCCAGCAAGCGCTAGCACGGGTGCCTGTGTTTGCGCCCGATCTCGTCGTGCTGGACTGGATGCTTCCCGACCTGGACGGAATCGAGACCTTTGCCGCGATCCGTGGGCTGGCCTCCTATCGCATGGTGCCGATCGTCTTTCTCACTGCAAAAGCACGCCGTGACGATGTAGCGCGTCTCCACGCGCTCGGCGCGGCAGCAGTACTGCTAAAGCCCTTCGATCCGTTACAGCTGGCTGGGGAAGTGTGCGCAATCTGGGAAGGTTTACGATGAACACGCTCGATCTTGAAAGCCAGTTGGTGCGGCTACGCGCGATGTACGCGGCACAGTTGCCAAACCGCTTAGCGCAGCTCAATGCGGCGATCGATGCCTTGTGTGCGCAACCGGAGGATGAAGCGGCGCAGCAGGCACTCTACCGTGTGGCGCATCGGCTGGCCGGCTCTGGTAGCGCCATGGGGATGCCGCTGCTCAGCTCGGCTGCCTTCGCGCTGGTGCAGTTGCTCGACAACCTTCCGCCTGCACAGGCGCGCGGCGGCCTCTTTGCCTTTCAACTGCGCTCCTACGCCGCAGCAATGGCTATCAGTATTAACGGGGCACCACGAACGATGAGCGCGCCATCCGCAGTTGAGACCTATGCAGTCGTAGAGCAGCTACATCGCCTGACGCAGGTTGCGGTGATTGCGCGCGACAACGAGGATTTCACCGAGCTGCCACAGCAGCTGAGCCATTTTGGTTACCAGGCAGTTCGCTGCCGCATCGACGAGATCCCGAGCGATACGCAGGCCTATGCAGCCTTGGTCGTTGAGCTCGACGAGTTGGCCAATGCGGGGCATGAGCCAGCGCGGCGGGCGAAGCTCCCCGCTGTGCCGATCATCGCGACCTCCGCGCGGAGCGATATGGCGGCACGGCTGCAGGCGCTACGCCTGGGAGTGGAGAGCTTTCTCCCCCAACCCTTCGCTATTGGCGTGCTGGTGGAAACGCTCGATCGGATCACGATGCGCCTGCCGAGCGATGCGCCGCGCGTGCTGATTGTTGATGACTCGTACACCGCAGCGCGCATTCACAAGGCCATTCTCGAGGCCGCCGGTATGGTCGCCGAGATCGTCCTCGATCCGCTCGCGGCGCTGGAACCGTTGGCTGATTTCGCTCCCGATCTGCTGCTGGTCGATCTCTATATGCCGGGCTGCACCGGCCTGGAACTGGCGGCGGTGGTGCGTCAGCAGGCCGAGTATGTCAGTTTGCCGATCGTCTTTCTCTCGACCGAGACCGACCGCGCCATTCAGCTTGCGGCGCTCGCCGATGTCGGTGACGACTTTTTAACCAAACCGGTGATCGGCAGCCAATTGGTGACGGCGATCATCGCACGGGTGGCGCGGGCGCGCGCCCTGCGCGCGCAGATCAGCCGCGATGGGCTGACCGGTTTGTTGAACCATGCCACTATTCTGGCCCAGCTCGCCCACGAAGTCGAGCGGGCACAGCGCTGCTGTACACCTTTGAGCGTCGCGCTGCTGGATATTGACCATTTTAAACAGGTCAACGACACCTACGGCCATCAGGCGGGCGATCGGGTGCTGAAAAGTCTGGCGCGCGCTTTGCAGCAGCGACTGCGCGCGAGCGATGGCATTGGTCGCTATGGCGGGGAAGAGTTCCTGGTGGTGATGCCGGGTGCCGATGCGCCCGCCGCACGGCGCGTGCTCGATGATGTGCGCGAGCGTTTTGCGCAGATCCATCACCACGACGGCCCGCTGCGCTGGTCGACGACGTTTAGCGCTGGCATTGTGAGCAGTGATCTACCGGTCGCGAGCCTTATTAACGGTGCCGATGCAGCCCTCTATACCGCCAAACGCCGTGGTCGCAACCGCATCGTTTGTTACAACAGCAACGAATAAAGCGACAGCGAGATGAGCGTACTATGCGCTCCCTAACCCGAACTTTACACGACGTAACTTACACGAGTTACGTGGTGGCACATACGCCCACCCAGCGACGGGCGGGCGATGCTCTGGAAGGCCGCCTTGGCGGACTTGCAATGAGAGATAGCCTGCGGCTTCGCGCTGCCAGGCGTGCGGCACCACGTAAGTCCTGTAACTGAGGCAATGTCTATATGTCGCGAGCATCGCGCAACTCGAGCATTCCGACAGTGGTAGATGCTGGGCCGCTACCCTATATGATCAAAATTCGCAGCGCCTACAAGCGCTGCACAGTATCGACCCTGCCGATCGTTATGTGACCGCACAGTTCGACCGGCTGGCACGTGTGGTGGCCCGCAGCGTGCAGGCACCGATAGCGCTGATCACGCTTGTTCACAGCGATTATACATATTTGGTCGGTATGAGCGGCGTGACGGAACCATGGGCTTCAACACGGCGGGCACCGCTCACGGCGAGCTTGTGTCAAAACGTTGTCGCGCTTGATGCGCCAGTGCTGATCACCGAGATTACGTCCGATCAGACGACAGCGATATACGCGCCTGGCCCAGAACTTGGATTGATGGCTTATGCTGGCGTTCCACTGCGTGGCGCAGACGGCGCGGTTATCGGCACGGTGTGCGCCATCGATCAGGTTCCGCATAGCTGGGGCGACGATGTGCTCGACATTCTGGCCGACATCGCCGAGGTCGTAATGAGCGAGTTCGAGCGCGGCACTGCGCGAGATGTGGCCGCGACAGGAGTCGATGAAATCGATTATGAGCAAGCATTTGAAGCGTCGCAGCGGCTGGCGAGCCTGGGCGTACTGGCTGGTGGTGCAGCGCACGACTTCAACAATCTGCTGGTTGCAGTGCTCGGGAATGCCGAACTGGCCCTGCTCGGCGTGTCGGAGTCGTCCCCTGCCGCTGAGAACATCACTAGTATCATCGCTGCAGCGCGCAGTGCGGCGGCGCTGGCGCAGCAGATGCTTGTCTACGCTGGGCGTCGCAAAGCACGGGTGGAGCCGGTCGATGTTAATCAGCTGATCACCGATATGTCGCAGTTGCTTATGGCGGCGGTGCCGCGCTCGATCACAGTTGTGCAACAGCTTGGCGTGGTACCAGTGCAGTTTCGTGCGAGCGATGTGCAGCTGCGCCAGGTGGTGATGAACCTGATTTTGAACGCAGCCGAGGCGATCGGTACCAGGAGCGGCGAGATCACGCTGCGTACCGATGTGCGAATTCTTAACGACGGCGAATGGCTGATGCCACAGAGCGGTAGGGCATTGCCACCGGGTTGCTATGTGGTGATCGAGGTCAGCGACACCGGCTGCGGCATGCCGCCCGAGCTGCAGGCGCGTATTTTCGAGCCCTTTGTCACCACCAAAGCGCGCGGCCACGGCCTCGGGTTGGCGGTTGTGCTTGGCATCGTGCGCCAGCACGATGGTGGGGTCAGCGTGCAGAGCAGCGTCGGCGGCGGCACGAGCTTCGCCGTCGCCTTTCCATGCGCGTAGGGGGCGAGCACGCTCGATACCTACGCGAGATCAAATTCCACCATTACCGGCTGCTCGATCTCGCTGCCGCCGGTCGCGGTGTAGAGGGCGCGCGCTGCCGCATTATCGATCTCGGTGAGCACCCATGCCTGGCGGCAGCCAGGCGCGCCCGTGCGCCAGCAGCACTTCCATAATCTGCCTGCCGATACCCAGGCGATGATGGCTTGATGCCACACCGACCTCGTTGATCCACAATTCTGGCGCTTTGTCGGGATGGACATAATGTACAGCTGAGGCTATACCGACTACGGTTGTACCGTCGAGGGCAACGACGAGGTGGTGGCGCAGGTCGGCGAAGAACTCCGCAGTCCAGCGCGGGTCGATCGCCTCGTCGAAAACATCCGCAACATCGTCGAGCACGGCGGCTCGCTGGGGCCGAGCAGGCGCACTGTGATCTCGCTCATTGGTGTGTTCCTTTCCGCTTAGGGGGGCTGATCGTGCAAATTATGGCAGCGTGCAGCATGAGGCGTCTGCATGGGTGTCGGTTCAATCGGCCTGACCACCGCTGTAGATCGTATCGTGCAACTCGTGTATGGTTTGGGATGCGGCGCGCTGCCTGCGTCTAAGCAGCAACCACAGGCAGGCGATGGTAAGCGGCGCATAGAGGACGGCAACGGCGGCCCAGGCTACTCGTGTCGTGTGAGCCAGGGTACATTCAGCACACCAAGCACATCGGCGGTGAGGCCGGCCCACAGCGCAGCCAGCGCGAGAGTCGGGACCCACACACGCGCCCAGCTGCTTGTCGGCAGGAGCGCAGCCAGCGGCAAGACCCATAGAATATACCACGGCATAAACCAGAAGCTGCCGATCAAAAGGTAGCCAACGGAGACAGCCAGGCCAGCACGCCAGAGATCAGCATCGTTGCTGTTCGGACGCAGCATCGTCAGCAAGAGTAACGCTGCCAGCATGCAAAAGAGCGCGGTCGCGCCGCTCATCGCCAATTGGCGCGCGGCGGGTTCGGCCCAGGCCTGTTGCTCTTGCAACCAGCGGTAGAGCAAGTCGGCGGGCGAGTTAGCAAGAAAGAGCGTGCGTTCGTGCAACATACGCGGCAATGTCGCCCATCCGCCAAGCGGCGCGTAGAGCAGCCACGAGAGCGGCAGAGCAATGGCCATACTGAGCGTCGCAGTAAGGCCTGCGCGCCGCCAGCCGATACGCAGCAGCAGCCAGAACCCGACCACCGGTAGCAGCAGCAGCGCGGTGAGTTTAACGTGCGCGGCCAGCAGAAGCGCCAGCAGCCCACCGAGCCAGTACTGCCGTTGCAAAAGCCAGAGCGCCAGCAGCACAAAAAGCGCCATAATCACATCGTTGTGCGCGCCCACAGCCGTTGCGATCAGCAGCAGCGGGTTCCACAGCCAGGCCAGCAGCGCCGCCTCGGCATAAGTGGGGTCGGCACGCCGCACAATGCTATATACTACCAGGCCACAGAGGCCACTTGTCGCCACAGCCAGCAAACGGTAACCCGTGACGTACGCCGCCAGTTCGCCGCTGGTTACCGCGATCGGGCGCGGTAAACGTGCGCCAACGCTCCAGGCAACGCCGCCGCTTGCGTATTCCCAGAGCGGCCCGTAGGTGTCGACCTGACCGCGCCAGGTGATATAGTCCCAGAATGGCCGATCGGCAAAGGGCGTTGGCGATTGCGCCAGCGGGCTGGCTCCGTCCTCGGCGATCATACGCCCGCGAAACAGGTAATCGAACACATCGAGCGACTCGCCGGGGTAGCTGAACAGGAGTATTAATGCGGCCAACGCCCAGACTAGCCAGATCGTGATGCGTGATGCGTGATGCGTGATGCGTGGCACCTGCTGGCGAAGCGCAACAACGTAGAGCAGCATCAGTATGCCATAGACCGCCGCATGCAGTAGCCCTGCCGCTAATGAGCGCCCGCCAAGCGAACCCCAGGTGGCGCGGCCCTGCTCTAGCCCCGCGATAAGCGGGTAACGCCAGGCGATCCAGATGTATAGCGCCAGGCTCAGCAGGCCCAGTGCAAGAACGGCAAATCGGGAGCTAAAGCGTTCAGGGCGACACAGGTCTTGCGCCCAGGCCTGGCAACTCCGGCTCAGTTGTGCTAAGGAATGCCGTACCCTCTCTCTTGACTGCTGACCCCTGACCCCTGCATTGGCCCTCATAGGCTCCACCGTACGCCACAATGCTGGCAGGGCCAGGGCGCAGGGTTCTCGCTCAACACCGCCTGGCGCAAATGCTGGTACGGCTCATCGTTCCAGAGTGCGGCGAGCGGGCGCTCAAAGACGTTGCCAAGCATCAAGCTGGCATACTCGGGCGTGGCGAAGGGCGCGATACAGCAGGGCAGCAAGTTGCCGTTCGCCGTCACATAGATCAGCGCCCATGGGCGGTAGCAGCCCTGCCAGGGGTGTGCGCCCTGCACGGCGACACTCTCGTGCGGTGTGGTGGCCCCCGAGGCGCGAAAGATCACGCCCAGCTCGCCAGCGAGCCGCTCGCACTCTGCGATCAGCCCGGCCTGGCGCTGCTCGAGCGTGCCGAAGAGGGACTGCTCGGGCACCATCGTCGCATCGTCGGCGATACGCTCGCCGTCGCCGAAGAAGACGAGGCGCTGCAGATAGACCTCAGGGACACCGAGCGCAGCACCCAGGCGCACAAAATCCGGCAATTGTTCCAAATTTTCCTGCATGCCTGTGAACCAGAGCGAGACGCGTGGCCTTTCTTGCCCGCCGTGGCGCTGTACAAAGGCGCGCAGGTTGGCCAGAATCTGCGGCAGCTTATCGATGCCGCGCAGCTTACGATACAGCTCAGGTGTCACCGCGTCGATCGAAACGCGCAGTTCATCAAGGCCCGCTTCGGCCAGCATATCGCCGCGTCGTTCATCTAACAACACAGCATTGGTGTTGAAGAGCACGTGCGCACCACGCGCCTTGAGGTGCGCGATAAACGCGGTAGCTCGGGGTTCAGCAATGGCTCGCCGATGCCGTGCAGCACCGCACGGTCGATGCGTGGCAATTGGTCGACCACGGTGCGGAACTGTTGCCAGCTCAAATGGTGTTTTGGCTCGAAGCGCAGAAAGTGATCGTAGGTCAACGGGCATGAGACACATAAAGAATTACAACGGTTCGTCACTTCAAGGTACACCTGTTGCGGCAGCTCAGGAGCCTGTGTAGTACGGGATTCGAGCTTGATCATGCTATTCTTTCGTTATGAATGGAGATGATAAGTACGCCGTATGCAGCGTGAAGCGTGAACTGCACAGCTTCGCCTCCAATAAAGATGCGCATCACGGCTCACGGCTGACGCCGTACTGCAGCGTTACCCGTACAATACGATACGTCGCCAGAATGGTGCCGCGCACAGTGCCGCCGACTTTCGACTGCCCAGCGAAGCGTGGTCGATAGCGCACCGGCAGTTCCACGATCCGCGCTTTGCGGCGCGCAGCCTTGACGATCATCTCGATCGGCCAGCCGTAGGTATGCTCACGCATATCGAGCGTCTTTAGCAAGTCGCGGTGGATCGCGCGGAACGGCCCGAGGTCGCTCAGCGGCACACCGTAGAGGCGGTGGACGAGCGCCGCCACGAGCCGGTTGCCGTAGTGCTGATGCGGGGCATCGATCCGGCTGCCATCCCGCCGCGCATCCGTGTCCCCAGCACCAGGTCGCCTCCCCCGCGCGCAGCGGGCGCGTCAGCGCGCTGATCTCCTCAGGCACAAAACTGCCGTCGCCATCCATATACACCAGCACCTCGCCGTGCGCCGCCGCTGTGCCGGCAGCGCAGGCGTACCCATAGCCGCGGCGTGGCTCAACTACTACTTGGGCACCGGCGGCACGGGCGACAGCGGCAGTCGCATCGCTTGAACCGTTGTCGACCACAATCACCTCGTGCGCGGCCTCCGGCGGGATTTCGCCGAGCAAAGGGCCAAGGCAATCGGCCTCGTTCAGGGCCGGAATGATCAGCGAGATGTGCATCAGTCGTGCTCCGGGCAGGGTAGATGGCATAAGATTCAGAATTCAGGACTCAGGCTTCAGCAGAGCCGTAGCCGCAGCATGCTGCGACTGTGTCTCGTTTTCTCGATGGCAATGCAGAAATAGCAATGAGCACACCCAGGTAAGGAGCGGCGGCACAAGCAGTAGTGCCACCAGGAACGATTGCCATGCTGCTTCATCGGCGGGCCAGCCCAGCCAGGGCCGCAGTGCTGCATTGGCCGGGTAGCTCAACAACGCCCCAGCGCACATCGCTGTTAACATAGCGAAAATCGGCCAGGGCTGTGTGCGATGCTGCA
>JAAUTF010000162.1 GCA_012031775.1 Candidatus Altimarinota bacterium
CAATCCCTCCTGAATCTCCCGCCACGGAACGACGTCCCCTTGGAACCCTAAAGTTAGCGCGCACTGTGCCGCCAAGCCCAGTTGGTATGCTGCTCAGCCCCAGTACCGTCCAGCGCCCCGAGCAAGGCCTGCTCGGCTAGCCAACATCCGCGCTCCTTGCAGGCAGAGCGCTACCCAATGTCGGGCCACGATCAAGACGATACAAAGAGTTCTCGCAAGTATAGCGCCCGGAAACAACGGGCTTTCCAGCACGAGAATCGCCAAACTTCAGGGGTCGCGGGGCGAAGCGCACCGCGCGGGGTGTCGCCTGCGGGAGGCATGGCCCTGAACGCGGGTGCGGGGCCGCCGCAAGCGGCGGCCCCGCACCCGCTTAGATCGAGAGCTTCGGCGCAGCCGACAACACCTCACAGCCCTCGTCCGTAATCAGCACTAGATCCTCGATGCGCACACCGCCCCAGTCTGCAAGGTAGATGCCCGGCTCAACGCTTGTCACCACGCCAGCACGCAGCAGCGGGGCTTTGTCTTCCTGGCCGGGCATTGGCTTGCGCAGCGCTGGCCCCTCGTGAATGTAAAGGCCGACACCATGGCCGAGACTGTGGCTGAAGGCCTTGCCGTAGCCAGCCGCCTCGATTGGCTCACGCGCCAGTGCATCGGCGTCACTGGTGCGCAGCCCGGCACGTAACCCGGCGATAGCGCGCTGCTGTGCCGCCAACACAGTGCCATAGATCTCACGAAACGTTGCGTCCGGCTCGCCGAGCACGATGGTGCGTGTTAAATCGGCATGATACCCTGCAACACGCCCGCCCATATCGATAATGATCGGCTGGCCGCTACCCAGCAATGTCGTGCCCGGCTGTGCGTGCGGCAACGCTGCGTTGCGACCAGCAGCAACAATAATCGGGAAGGAAATGGCCTCGGCACCGCGCTCGCGCAGCGCGACTTCGAGCATCCAGGCCGCCTGTAACTCGCTATGCTCGGGGCGCAGCTCTGGAATAACCGCCGTGATCGCAGCATCCGTAATGGCTATCGCGCGCCGTAGTGTCGTTAGCTCCGCCGCGTCTTTCACCTCGCGCAACTGTTCGACCAGACCCTCGACCGGGCGTAGCTCCGGCACTGTATCACCCTGTTTAACCAGCGCATCGACAAGCGCCGTGTGCGCCGCCACCGTCGTATGCGCCGCCTCAAAGCCGATGATGTCCAGGCCCAACTCGGACACAGCCTCGACGATGAGGGTCAGCAGCGGTCGTTCCGACGAGACCGTGCGCAAGCTGAACGTCGTCCGCCTCGCGCCCGGCTGCACCGTGTAGCGCCCATCGGTGAACAGTAGCGCCGCCTCGTCGCTGATCAGCAGGTTACCCGCCGAACCCGAGAAACCACTTATATAGCGTCGGTTCGCCACAGCGCTTACCAGCAACGCCGGCACCTCGCGCTCGCGCATCAGCGCGCGTAGCGCCTCGAGTCGCATGTTCATTCTATGCTCATTTCGCTAGTAGCTGTCTTTACTGCAGAAGTCAGGACTCAGGATTCAGAAACACGAGCGCAGCGCGATGCACGTCGGGCGTACCGTTTAGGCTCAATCGACCTGACCACCGCCAGAGTACCTATTCTAACCGCAAAGATGCAGAAGAGGCAAAGCCGTAACCAACAACGGCTTGTCGGCGCAGTGCTGCGCCGACAAGCCGCTATCCTTCAAAATTCCTCTTTGCGATGCAAAAAGCGGCTACGGTGTGAAGGGGTTCGCCTCCGGCACCGTGGCCTCGTCGATATCGCCGCTCACCGGATCGACGCCGGTGGTCAGCGAGCCATCTTTGAGTGCGGCCAGGATCTCGTCGAGCTTGGCCTTCACCGCATCGGGAATAGCGTCGGCAGCATCGTGAAAATCAGCCAGGCCAATTCCATCGTTAGCTGCTTCGTAAAGCGCAATACCATTCCCCTCAAATGTGCCATTGATCACGGCCTTGATCTGGTCGTAGACGGACACATCAACACGCTTGATCGCGCTCGAGAGGATCCGATCGGCCCCGGGCGCCTGGCCATTGGCGAAAGTCGTCACATACTCATCCTGGTCGACACCGATCACAAACACGTCCTGCTCGGCGGCAGCTTTTATACCGCCCGTGCCGGTGGGGCCACCCGCACCAAAGAGCACATCAGCACCCTCACCGATCATCTGCTCAGCGGCGCTGGCACCGCGTGCCGGATCGATGAAGGAGTCGATGTACACGCCGAGCAAGTTAATGTCGGGGCGTACGTACTGCGCGCCGTTGTCGAAGCCGTTGCGGAAACGCTTGACTGGCGGGATCTCCACACCGCCGACAACACCGATCGTGCCGCTCTCGCTCATCATAGCGGCGAGCGCACCGGCCAGAAAACCAGCCTGATCTTCGCGGAACTGCAGGCCGACGTAGTTATCTGTCGCGCTGCCCGGCTCGATAAACTGGTCGACGCCGATGAACACGATGTCGGGGTTCGCCGCTGCCGCCGCTTTAGTCGCATCGGCGATCAAGAAACCAACCGTAACGATCACGTCAAATCCTTCGTCAACGAAGGTCTGAATATTGCTCTCGTAGTCGGCCTGGGCCGTCGTCTCGATATACTTAAACTCAAGGCCGAACTCATCGGCAGCCTGCTGCGCACCTTTGAAGGCGAACTCGTTAAAGGTGCCATCGTTGACCTTGCCCAAATCGGTCACCAGCGCGATTCGCGGCAGATCGCCGGTAGGCGCAGGGGCCGTTGTGCCACCCGATGCTTCGCCGGTAAACGGCACCGCCTCGGGCACGGTGGCCGCATCCACATCGCCGCTCACCGGATCGACACCGGTGGTCAACGAGCCATCGGCGAGGCCGGCGAAGATCTCGTCGAGTTTGGCCTTGATCGGGTCGGAAACGAGGTCAGCGGTCTCGTGGAAATCAGCCAGGCCGATACCGTCGTTGGCCGCTTCGTAGAGCGCAATACCGTTGCCATCGAAGGCGCCTTCGGACACCGATACGATCGCATCGTACACGGCGACATCAACGCGCTTGATCGCACTAGAAAGGATGCGATCAGCACCGGGGGCCTCACCGCTGGCGAAGGTCGTCACGAACTCATCCTGGTCGACACCGATCACGAAAGTACCCTGCTCGGCGGCGGCCTTAATGCCACCCGAGCCGGTGGGCCGCCCGCGCCGAAGATTACATCGGCACCCTCGCCGATCATCTGCTCAGCGGTGCTGGCACCGCGCGCCGGGTCGACGAACGAGTCGACATAGACCCCAAGCAGGTTGATGTCGGGGCGCACGTACTGCGCGCCGTTATCGAAGCCGTTCTTGAAGCGTTTTACCGCTGGAATATCTACACCGGCGACGATACCGATCGTGCCGCTCTCGCTCATCATGGCCGCCAAGGCGCCGGCCATAAAACCAGCTTGATCTTCGCGGAACTGCAAGCCGACGATATTATCGACCGCCGTGCCTTCCTCGAAGAACTGATCGACACCAATAAAGGTGATGTCGGGGTTGGCTTCCGCAGCTGCCAGCGTTGCATCCTGGATCAAGAAGCCAACGGTGACGATAACATCGAAGCCCTCGTCGACAAAGGTCTGAATGTTGTTCTCGTAGTCGGCCTGAGCCTGTGTCTCGATGAACTTGAACTCAGCACCAAGTTCATTCGCTGCCTGCTCGGCACCTTTAAAAGCGAACTCGTTGAACGTACCATCGTTCACTTTGCCCAGGTCGGTCACCAGGCCGATCTTTAGGGCACCAGGGGTATCTGTACTCGCACTCGTCGCCTCGGTAGCTGCGGTCGGCGCAGCGGTGGCCTCAGTAGCGGCGGTCGGCGCAGCGGTGGCTTCGGCAGCTGGTACCGGAGTGGGCGACGATGTGGCCGCTGGTTGGCCACCACAGGCCGCAAGCAGCGGCAGCAGCAAGCCGAACAGCGCCAGGAGCATCAAAACTGGCTTTCGCATCGGGTGTCTTCCTCTTCTGTTGAATTGAGCGAACGTGCTAATTGGCGGATTATAGCACAATTTTCACAAGCTCCTACGCTCGGAACGTATAAAAATCACCCGACAGTGAGGGCAAGCGCATATTAGTTACACGACGTACGCAGCGCCCCGCTATAGCATGCCGAACCGAGCGCAACGCAGTGAAAACTCTTCCCTGTTACTGCTGCAAGGCCCCGCGCTGCGCGCGGGGTAACCGCGCAGTGCCGTGCGTTCACTGGGCAACCGCGTAACTTGTGTCAGTCGAGGCAGGATGCGGGTTGCAGGCCGCAGCGTAATCGTTCTGTGACTAGCACACAACTTGCCCTGTGACCGGCACAGGAGATGCTGAGTTAAGACAAAGGGGAAGCGATGAAAGGATATATATGAGCTATACACCAATTAACGACCACGGACTGATCGGCGATCTGCATACGGCAGGTCTGGTGAATAAAGACGGCGCGCTTGTCTGGTTGCCATGGCCACGCTTCGACTCGCCGAGCCTCTTCACCGCCATTCTAGATCACCGTCAGGGCGGCGTCTGGCGCATTGCCCCGGTTGCAACCCGTACGACGGCCCAATGCTACCAGGGCGAGACGGCGGTGCTCGTGACCACATTCGAAACCGACAGCGGGCGGGCCGAGCTTCACGATTGGATGTCGCCTTGGGAGGGGCCGACGTCGGAGCACGACTTGTGCCGCGTACTACGCTGCGTTGCAGGCACAATCGAGGCGGACTGTGTCTTCGCCCCACGCCCCGACTACGCCCAGAGCGCGGCCGCCCTGCAGCTCATGTCGGATGGCATCACCTTCAGCGCCCACGGCGAGACTTTTACCCTGGCCTGCTCGCATCCCCTGCGGGTCGAAGGCAATAACGCTACCTTGCGCGTCATCTTGCAGGCGGGCGAGGAGCTGCGGCTGATCCTACGCTCCGGAGCACCCGCCCGTCTCGATGACTTCGACCGCGAGCGTGAGCTGACGATGGCGTTCTGGCAGGCCTGGGTGGCAAAGGGCTGCTACGACGGCCCCTGGGCTATCGAGGTGCGCCGCTCGGCGATCACGCTGAAGCTGCTCACCTATGCACCGAGCGGGGCGATCCTGGCCGCTCCCACCACCTCGCTGCCCGAGTGGATCGGCGGTGCGCGCAATTGGGACTACCGCTTCACCTGGCTGCGCGATGCCTCGCTCACGCTCAACGCCCTGTACCGCGTGGGCTACCGCGATGAGGCGCGGGCTTTTTTCGCTGGCTCGGCGAGCAGGGCCGCCGTCACGGCACGCCGCTCCAAATTAATGTACGGAATCGACGGCAGAGCCGAGCTCACCGAGGAAACGCTCGCGCATCTGGAGGGTTATATGGGTTCACGCCCGGTACGCATCGGTAATGGTGCCTACGACCAGCGCCAGCTCGATGTATATGGCGGTGTGCTCGACGCAGCCTGGCGCTACGAGCGCGAGGGCGAGCTGCTGGAAGCATGGCAGTGGGAGATTCTGCGGCACGAGATCGACTATGTCTGCGCCCACTGGCACGAGCCCGACCACGGCATCTGGGAGGTGCGCGGCGCTAAGGCCCACTTCACCTTCTCCAAATTGATGTGCTGGGTCGCCCTTGATCGTGGTATCCTGCTGGCCGATGCACACGGCTGGGCCTACGACCGCGACCGCTGGCACGCGGCACGCGACACGATCCGCGCCGACTTGCTGGCCCACGGCTGGAGCGAAACGGCTAAGGCCTTTACCCAGCGCTATGGCTCGGACGAACTGGACGCGAGTATGCTGGTGCTGCCGATCGTCGGCTTTCTGCCCGCCGACGACCCGCGTGTGGCGAGCACGGTCGAGCGGATCGACGCCGCGCTCGGTGCCGGGCCGCTGATCTACCGCTACCGCAGCGACGACGGTTTGCAGGGTGAAGAAGGAGCGTTTCTGCTCTGCTCGTTCTGGATGGTCGATGCCCTGATATTGCTAGGGCGGCTGGACGAAGCCGAGCAACGTTTCGAAGCACTGCTGGGTTATGCCAGCGCGCACGGGCTTCTGTCCGAGGAGGCCGACCCGGCGACCGGCACGGCATTGGGCAACTACCCACAGGCCTTCAGCCATATCGGGCTGATCAACAGCGCCGTACGCCTCGCCCGCGCCAGGCAAGCCTAAGATAAGGCTTCAAGAAGCTGTATATGATCATCAACGGTGCTATTGCTATCGCCGTTGATGACTATACACAGCTCACCTCAGCGCGCCGCGTCTAGGTTCGCCGTTCCATACATTATACGGAAGCGATGACTGCATCTGGGTCGCGTAAGGCAGACTACCGGAAACTGCTATAATAACAAAATGGCAAGCAACAAAGAAAATCCGGGCATTGTTGCCGAGAACCGCAAGGCGCGCCACGACTACGATGTCGAGGAGACAGTCGAGGCGGGGATCGTGCTCACCGGCAGCGAGATCAAGTCGGTGCGCGCGGGGCGCGTGAACCTACGCGGTAGCTTTGCGCGTGTGATCAACGACGAGGTCTTCCTCTTCGAGGCGCATATCTCGCCCTACGCGCAATCGGGCACCTACTTCAACCACGACCCGACGCGGCGACGCAAGCTGCTGCTCCATCGCCGTGAGATCAGCCGCCTCGATGGCCTCGTGCGCCAGAAAGGCCTGACATTGGTTCCGCTACGCATTTATTTCAAGGGACGTCGTGCCAAGCTCGAACTCGCTGTGGCCCGGGGCAAGAAGAACTACGATCGCCGCGAAGACATCGCTAAACGCGAGAGCCAGCGCGATATCGAGCGCGCGATGAAGAATCGCTCGCGTGAGTAGGGGTGCCGGTAGCGGTCACACCTGAGCGACCCCTACCGGCGCGTTATATAGCACCATGTCGTCTCGCCCCATCGGATATATCGAATTATTACGCAGCAATAAGCCGTTTCGCCGCCTCTGGTACGGGCAGATCGTCAGCCAACTCGGCGATTGGTTCGCCAGCATTGCGCTGTTCACCGTGTTGCTGAAGTTGACGGGATCGGGCCAGGCGATCGGGCTACTGCTGGTGGCCGAGTTTTTGCCGGGCGCACTGGTCGGCCCCTTTGCCGGCGTAATCGTCGATCGCTTGCCACGCAAACTGGTGCTGATCGCCACTGATATCGGCCGTGCATTGCTGGTGTTGGGCCTGCTCTTTGTGCAGGGAGCGGATCAGATCTGGGTGATCTACCTAGTGGTTGCGCTGAAGGTGATGATGACGGCTTTCTTCGAGCCGGCGCGCTCGGCGCTCATCCCGAGCCTCTGTCGCCGCGAAGAACTGGTAGCGGCAAACGCCATCGCTGGCGCAACCTGGTCGGCGATGTTAGCCATCGGCGCTGCCCTGGGCGGTTTGGTTGTCGGCACGCTCGGCATCCAGGCTGCTTTTCTGATCGATGCGGCAACCTTTCTGCTTTCGGCCGTGCTGATCGCCACCGTGCAGGTCGATGAGCGCAAGCTGCGCGGGGGAGGGCCGAGAACCGAGAACTCAGAACTGAGAACCCAGAACCGAGAACTCAGAACCGAGACCCGTAGAGCGCAGAGCATAGAGCATAGAATCAAGAAACCAGAACCGAGAACCGTAGCTGCGCAGCGTGCTGCGCTGGCACAGAACCGAGAACTAGCGGGGCAGGGGGCGACGGGAGCGAGTGGCGGCGTGCTGTCCATGCTGAGCGAACTGCGTGCGGGCTGGCGCTATATTATTAGTCATCGCGATGTCTTCTGGTGTACTTTCACAAAGGCACTATGGAGTACTTCGGGCGGCGTTTTACTGCTGCTGACGCTCTACGGGCGCGAGCTGTTTCCCCTTGGGCGGGATGGAGCGATCAGCATCGGCCTGCTCTATGCCGCGCGCGCCTCGGCGCAGCGATCGGGCCGCTTGTAGCTCAGCGCTTTGGCGGTAACGGGCCACATTTCCTACGGCGCATGATCGGGGTGTCGTTCTTTATCTCAGCGGCGGGTTACCTGGCATTTAGTGGCGCGCCCTCGTTGCTCTTCGCCATGCTTGCGGTGATGTTAGCGCATACGGGCGGCAGTATCGAGTGGGTCTTTAGTACCGCGCTGCTGCAAATGCACGTTCCCGACGAATTGCGCGGGCGGGTTTTCGCCGTGGAATATGCAGCGCTCACCCTCACGCTCGCGGTGTCGAGCTATTTTACCGGCGTCGCCAACGACGCTGGGGTGCCACCGCGTACCTTAGCCGCCGGCCTCGGCGCATTGTATATGATCCCTGGCACATTGCTGCTTGCCGTTTTGTGGAAGCCGATGACAGAGGTGGAGCCAGAAGTCAGAAGTCAGGAGTCGGGAGTCCACACATCGCGCCTTCCATAAGCGACAGCCTGCCGAGTGCCGTCAGCCAGCACTACGAGATCAGTACTTCTGAATTCTGACTCCTGAATTCTCGCCTCACTCTTCCCCACTCGCCCGTTTGCGCGCCCGTTCTTTCGCCTCGCGCAGCCGCGCTAGTGGATCGACTGCTGTCTCGGGCGTAACCGGTGGCGGCGGCAGTGGTGGCGTTTTCGGCACTTCAGCACCGGCGGCGGGCGGCGCAACTGGCCGTTGCGGTGTCACTCGACGCTTGGCCTCGGTTAAGCGAGCCAGCGTCGGGTCGGCAGCGGCGGGGGCAGGAGCCGGAACACGGCGTGTGTTCATCCAGGAGGTGGCACCAGCGACGTCGCTACGGCGCAGCATCAGGCGACGCACGGCAATATCGAGCGGCAGCAGCAAGAGCGCAAGTAGCACAAGTGGAAAGGTGATCTCACGCGCGCTGGTGACGACCCCGTCCGTAGGGGCAAAAGCCGCAAGCGGGTCGCTGATCACAGCCCCACCAGTACTGGCAGCCAGTTCGTTGAGCAGCGCCGCATTGCCCTGCCCGCCACGGTACTCTGCCGAATACGGCACCACCAAGCCCGCCACTTCCTGCACCATGGTGCGGCCCTCGTTTGCACCTGAAACTTGAACAAGATACGTCCCGGGCGCGGGGCTCAGGATCTGGCCCTGGTACTGGCCCGGTGCCACCTGGCGCAACAGCATCTCCTGCCGGCTGCCGTCGCCTCCGATCAAGGTCGCGGTTACCTCCAGTGTGCTCTGTGCGAGCGCTGCATCATCGATATTCAGGCGCACCGTAGTACTGGCACCGGCGACTGTGACCTCGGTGGCGACATCCTGGCTGCCACGCGCGGGCAGTACCGATGTAGCTAATTGGCCGACAAAACGCGGAAAGCCTTGCCATTGCACCCAATCGCGCGCCCACTGGCCTTTGGTATCGCTCAGCCAGGCCGCGCTGCGCCCCAGGCCGTACTGCCAGGTTGCCAGCAGCGGGCTGTCGTCGTCGGTCGTCAGGTGCAGGCGCGCAGTGTCTTTCACCGTACTGCCATTGTAGCCGTAGAGCTGCGGGAGCGCATCGATACCGGCCAGCAGCGGGCTCTCGCCGATCATGGTCGGGAAGAACGGACGCTCGATAATATAGTTACCGACCGTGGTGATCGTCTCCTGCACAAAGATCTGCGGCACATCGGCCATGTCCTGCGCCGGGTAATAGCGCCCACCGCCGGTCTCGGCTAGTCGCTCAAGGTAATCGGCCGAGCCACCGCCCGCTGCCACTACAGTCACCGTCACACCCTGGTCGCGCAGACGCTCAGCAACATCTTGCTGGTCGCCACCAGAGCCCCAGCCATCGGTGAGCAAGATGATATGTTTGATGCGCGCATCGACACCAGCGAGCATTTCTTCGGCAGCCAGCAAGCCCGAGCGCACATTCGTTGAACCGCGCGGCTCCACGGGAGCCACCGCATCGACCACCTGGTCGACGCTCGCGCCTGGGTGGCGGGCAGCGTCAACTCGGCGCTGCTATCGAAGGAGACGACGCCGATTGTATCTTGCGGGCCGAGCAGTGCGGCCGACTGGGCGACTGCCTCTTTGGCGATATCGACCTTGCGCTCACCGGCCTGCGACATTTGCGCGTTGTTGCGGTCGGGGCTCGAGCAGTGACAGGCATCCATACTGCCCGACTTATCGATCACAAAAATCAGCGCGAGGTCGGGGCGCTCTTCGCGATCGCGTACGTCCATATAGACTGGCAGCGCCTCTTCAACCGGCGTGCGACCATAGCCGCCAACGCCGTAGCTCTCATCGCCACCGATCATCACCAGGCCTTTGCCAAGATCGCGCACATATGCGGGCAGCGTGGCCAGCGTGGCCACCGGCAAATCGCGCACCGGCACATTCACCAGCATCACGGCATCGTAGGGGCTGAGGCTAGCGAGATCCTGGGGGGCAGCGGCAGGGTTCATGATCTCGGCGCTCACATTGGTGGCCGCGAGCGCCCAGCAATGCAGCGGCCTCTGACTCATCGTTAGAGAGTAAGAGAATACGCGGCGGCC
>JAAUTF010000163.1 GCA_012031775.1 Candidatus Altimarinota bacterium
GCGGCGGCAAAGGTGCGGTCGCTGTTGCTGTAACCTGTGGTTGCTGAGCATCGGCGGTGTGGGGAAGCAAACTAACGAGGGCAAGTATCATCAGGACGATGCCGAGCGTGGAGAGATGGCGGTATAGTCTGAAACGTCGCATACAAAGTACTCCTCGATCGACCGGGGGTTCTATCCATCGCCCGGCCCGGGTTCAATCGAGCGCTATTGTAGCACGCTGTGATGAATGCACGATGACGAGAAAAAAATATCGGCACGCCAAATGGTTACATCTGGCGTGCCGATTATGACTAATCTGCCATCACGTTACGCTCCATCTCGATCGATACCGGCCGTTCTGCCCTTGTACGACCACCAAAGGAGTCGCGCAGTGCAAAGCCTATTGTCAGCGCGGCAGCGCCGACAAGGAATACACCGGCGATATAGGGTGCGGTGATGCCTACAGCGTCGAAAACGAAGCCGGCAAACAACGGCCCAAGCACCATCATCAGGCTGTTGAAGGCTTGCACACCGCCGAGCACGCTGCCTTGCTCCTGGGGCGAGACACTGCGCGAGATCAAGCTAGTCAGCGAGGGTGTCGCCATCCCGCTGCCGGTTGCTAACACGCCCATAGCCAGATAAAGCAGCCCGGCCTGCGGTACGAAGGCGGTCAGCGCGAAGCCAATCGTCATCAGCATCAGGCCGCTTACAGCGAGCCGCGCCTCGCCAAAGGCCGGTACCAGCTTGCGGATCAGAAAGCCCTGCATAATGACTGCCATCACGCCGATAAAGGCGAAGACGAAAGCATTCTCCATCGGCCCCCAGCCAAAGCGTACGTCGGTATAGACAGCAAAGTTGTTTTGTAGCCCGGCGAAGGCGAAGTTTAGCAGTAACACGCCGATTAGCAGCGGACGGATGGCCGTTTTCGCCAGTACATCGCTCAGCCGCGCAAACGGGTTTAACTTCGCCAGCGACATAGCCTTACTGCGCCGATCCAGCGGTAGCGACTCCGGCAGCCGGAAGTAGCCGAAGATCACATTGCCGAACGTGAGCGCAGCAGCGGCAAAGGCCGGCGCTTCCAGGCTCACTGTGCTCAGCAGGCCACCAAGCGCTGGGCCGAGCATAAACCCCAGCCCGAAGGCGGCACCGATCAGGCCAAGGCCTTTGGCCCGATCTTCCGGCTTTGTCACATCGGCGATGTAGGCCTGCGCTGTTGCAATACTGCCACCAGTGATGCCCGCGACGATACGCGAGATGAACAGAACTAGCAGCACGGCCTCGACACCCAGGAAGATGAAACGATCGGCGATGCCGAACAGCAGATACGAAATACCCGCGCCAAACAGGCTCAGCAGCAACACTGGCCGTCGGCCAAAACGGTCTGATAGCGCCCCAAGCACGGGCGTGAAGAGAAACTGAAACAGCGAGAAGGAGGCAGCGAGCGCGCCCACCACCAGGGCGCGATTGTCTGCTAGCCATACCACGCTCGATTCTTCAACGATCTTGACGTAGTACGGCAGCAAGGGCAGCACAATGCCTACCCCGAGCAGGTCGATAAAGACGGTCAAAAAGATAAAGATAAGTGGTGAACGCTGCTTTTCCAAGAGGGCTCCTGTTCGTTGTGAATTTATTTTATTCATCAATAATTGCTTACTAAAAATAATTATACTGCTAATGCCATTTTTTGTCAATGTTTTGCACAGATTGTGCAATAAATTCTAGCGTGCAAAGCTATGTCTCTGCTCGCAACAAGAGCATCTTCTATGCCGTAGCGAAGCGTCGTGCAAGGCTAGCCGACGCTAATTAAGAGATAGGAGACAGGAGACGGGAGACGGGAGACAGGAGACAGAATGCCGAACACTCAGTTCACGCATCACGGTTTTAAGTTCTTGGTTCTTGGTTCTCTGCGCGCTCTGCGCTCTTCCTTCCGCTCACACACATGTGCCTTGCTTGTGGTACCATATCGAAAGAATTTGACTAGCCACAGCGCCGACAACCCCAGGGATACTATGGCCTTCACTGGCTTCTCAACCGAAAAGCTCGTCGGCCTGCCCCCGGAGCTGTTCAGCGAGGTGATCCCGGCGATCTCGCTGCCGAGCGAGCTGAAAGTAACGCTGCACATATTTTATCGGCTCAGCCGCCAGCGCGGTACCCCGCGTCGCGTGAGCTGGGAAGAGCTGCTCGGCGATCGGGTGTTGCGCCGCAGCCTGCGCGCTGTCTCGAAGCTGCGCCCGGTGGAAGAACTGCTGATCGAGGGGCTCGACGCCGCTGTGCGCCGTAATACCTTTTTGCTGCTCGCGCTGCCCGACGCGAGCCGCGTGGTAAACTGGTATCTGGCGAACACGGCAGCGAACCGCACCTGGTCTGAGCAGATGACGTTGGCGCGCTCGGCGCTTAGCCCGAACGAGGTGCTCGCCGATACACGCCCGTCGCTGATGACGCTCTATGAGCAGAACATTGGTCTCGTCACGCCAATGCTGGTCGATGAGCTGCGTGAGGCTGAGGAAACCTATCCGCCAGAATGGATCGAGGCGGCTATGCGCGAGGCAGTACGCGCCAACGCTCGATCGTGGCGTTATGTTCGTAAGGTCTTGGAGAGGTGGGCAGCCAATGGACGACAAGATGCGCCGAATCGCGCCGAGCGACCTATCGATATCGAACGTTACACGAATGGCGAGTACGGAGACCTCTTCCGCCGCGGAAGTGACGAGCGCGATCTCTGAGCCGCTCTGCCCTCATTGCAAAGGGGCGGGCTATTATATGCTCGACGTGCCCTACGGTCACGCCGATTTCGGCCAGCTCATCACCTGTCGCTGTCGCGCTGCGGAGAAAAACCAGTCGCGCCGCCATAAGCTGCTCGAGATGAGCAACCTCGGGCCGTTTCAGCAGAAGACCTTCGATAATTTCGATGCCGGTATCCCCGGTGTGGCTCGTGCCTATGCACGCGCGCGCCGTTTCTCCGAGCACCCCGCTGGATGGTTGATTCTCTTCGGTGGCTATGGTTGCGGTAAGACGCATCTGGCAGCGGCAATTGCCAACGAGGTGCTCAAGAACAACTTTGTTACTGTGCTCTTCACCATTGTGCCCGATCTGCTCGACCATCGTGCGCAGTACCTTCGGCCCCAGGCAGCGAGGTCGATTACATGAGCGCTTCGAGCAGGTGCGTGGTGCCGATGTGCTTATTCTCGACGATCTCGGCACCGAGAACGCCACACCCTGGGCACGCGAGAAGCTGTTTCAGATCTTCAACCACCGCTACAATTCACGCCTGCCCACGGTCATCACCAGCAACCGCGAGCCAAAAGACATCGATCCACGTATCTTCTCACGTATGAGCGACCGCGATCTGTGCGATGAAATTACGATTATCGACGCTGCCGACTACCGCCGCACTGCGCCCGGCGAGCGCTTCGAGGCGCGTAAACAACAGCACCTGCAACGTATGCAGCGCTTTCAGAGCCGTCCCGAGAAACGTGAAGGATTGTAGAAATGGTGAAACATTATCTCTCCGCCGCCGATCTTTCGCGCCCCGAGGCTGAAGCGTTGCTACACGTGCGCGCACGCTCAAAAGCGCGTGGCATAATGGCGGGCACCCCGAACTGCCGATGCGCGGCAAGACACTGGCGCTGGTCTTTGAGAAGCCTTCCCTGCGCACGCGCGTAGCCTTCGAGGCGGGCATGACGCAGCTCGGTGGCCACGGCAGCTATCTCTCGGCCAACGATATCGATATGGGCGGGCGCGAGAGTGTGCCCGATGTGGCACGCAATCTGAGCCGTTGGGTGCAGGTTATCGCAGCGCGCGTCTTTAAACACGCTACGGTCGAGAGCCTGGCCCGGTTTGCCTCCGTGCCGGTGATCAACGCGCTCTCCGACCGCGAGCATCCATGCCAGGCATTGGCCGATATGCTTACACTGCACGAGCGTTTTGATCGGCTCCAAGGCCTGCGTCTCGCCTATATCGGCGACGGCAATAATGTTTGCCATTCTTTGATGTTGCTTGGCGCAAGCCTCGGTGTGAGCCTGAGTGTCGGCTGCCCGCCTGATTATCGCCCCGATCCGGAGATAGTCGAGCGCGCTGAGCGCATCGCCGCCGACCACGATGCCACGATCACGATCACGTCTTCGCCCGCCGAGGCTGCCGAGGCCGCTGACGCGATGTATACCGATGTCTGGGCCTCTATGGGCCAGGAGCACGAGGCCGCGCGCCGCCGCCCGGCTTTTCAGCCCTATCAGCTTAACAGCGCGCTGCTTGCTCACGCTAGCCCCAATGCGCTAGTTATGCATTGCCTGCCCGCCCATCGCGGCGAGGAGATCACCGCCGAGGTCGCCGATGGTCCGCAGTCTGTGATCTTCGACCAGGCCGAGAACCGCTTGCACGTGCAGAAAGCGCTGATTCTGACCTTATTAAACCTGTAGCGAGCCTTGGAACTTTGGGGCTTTAGCACCAGGAATGAAGATCAAGCGCTTAGTTAGATGGAACGGAAGCCACGAAACGGCGAAGCGTAGTTCCTTGGTTCCTTAGTTCAGGTGTTGAATAGCAAATCTAACACGGGCAAGCTATAATAAGTAAGATTATCGCTAGTTCTATGGAGTAACTGATGGCCGGCAATCGCGCAATTTTCGATCGAGCAATGGAGCAATACCGCGAGGCCGCTCGTCAGGGGAGCTGGGACGATGCGTTGAAGAGTGCGGTGCGCGCTGTGCAAGAGGTCGGTCAGGATGTTGACGCCCGCACCGCAGTCGCTGTGGCGCTCTTTCAGACGCAGAAGTACGAGCGCGCGCTTCAGGTTTTCGACGAGTTGCGTGCCGCCGATGCGAATAATGTCTTTTTCCTCGATTATATCGCTCAGGCCAACGAGCGCCTTGGGCGCGGCCCTGCTGCCGCCACAGCCTACCGTGCGCTCGCCGAGCAGCACGCTGGCCGTCGCACGCCGGCCAAAGAGATCGCGATGCACTGCGTAGCGCGCTGCGCTTTCAGCCCGAGCAAGATGAGCTACGCCTGCGGCTGGCGCTGCGCCTTGAGGAAGTCGGTGCAACCCGCGAGGCCTCCGGCGAGTATCTGACGTTGAGCCAGCGTTTGGTGGCCTCGAACGAGCTCGATGAAGCTGCTGAGGCCGCCGACATCGCGCTGCGCCTCGACCCTGGCAGCCGCGAAATTAAAGAGCACATCGTCAGTATCCGCGAGATGATGGCGCGCGCTGCCGAGCTCGGTACCGGATCCCAGAACGACGATCGCGGCGCTGCTGTGGTCGCCCGTCTTTCGGCGGGTGGTATGACGGGTGCGCTGCGCTCGCAGCAGTTCCAGGTTGAAAAGCTGGTCGAGACGGCGCAGAAGCTGCAAGAGACGGGCGACTATGCCGGTGCTATTGTTCAGTATCAGCGCGCGGTTGAGGCCGGCCTGGAGCGCGCCGACGTGTTTTACAGCCTTGGCATGCTCTACCAACAGGCGGGCGATCACCGCGCTGCGGTGCAGATGCTCACCCGCGCCGCGCCCGACGCTGACTACGCGCTTTCAGCGCATTTTGCGCTCGGCGCTTCGTACAAAGAATTGGGCCAGCTCGCCCAGGCCGCGCAGGAATTCGAGCAGACTATTCGGCTCGCTGAGCAGCAGATCGATCTCGATCGTATCACGCGCGATGAGGGCGAAGAGTTGGTGCAGATGTATGAGAACACCGCCGGGATCTACGAGCAGATCGGCGATATTGCGCGCGCTCGGCTATGTATAGTACGATCGCCGGTGTTCTCCACAATAAGCGCTGGGGCCGTGAGCGCGCTACCGAGTTCACGCAGCGCGCTCGTGAGCTGAATGAGCGCAATATGTTCGCCAAGCTGCGCACCCTTGGCACCGGCGCGCTCACCAACGAGCCTACGATCGAGACGCTGCCCGAGGAGATCAACGATCAGGATGTGCCGCAGCGCTGGGGTAAGATCCGCTCGATTACCGATTTTCTTCGTGAAGACCGCGTCAAGGAGCCGAGCGGCCCGCTTAAAAGCAGCGATGTCGTGCCCGTCGCCGACCCGCTTGATCTGATCGAGAAGCTGCCCGCGCCACTCCAACCCGAGTTTGCACCGGCCACCAGGCTCGATACTAGCGGCCTGGCCGCGCCCGCTGCACATTTGGTCGTTACTAGCGGCACCTATCTCGACCAGGGCCTGTTGGAAGCAGCCCTTGAAGCATCGCACGATGTAATCGCGCTCGATGTCGATTATCTGCCCATCCATCTGCGTATCGGCGAGGTGTTCGAGCGCCAGGGCCGCCCCGAAGAGGCGCTGACCAAGTATCAGCTGATGATCGACACTTATCGGGTGCGCGGTGAGCCCGAGCGGGCGATCGATGTCTACTTTCGTTTTATCGAGTTGGCCCCCGACACCTTCAACGCGCGCTCGCGGCTAGCCGAGCTGCTACGCGCTGCCGGGCGCAACGATGAGGCCGCCGACCAGTTGGCGCAAGTTGCCAATACCTACTTCCGCATTGGCCAGAGCAATAAAGCGCTTGAAGAGTACCGTCGCCTACTGCAATGGGCACCCAAGAGTCGTGAGATCCGCACTCAATACGGCACAACTCTGCTGAAACTCGAGCGCTATGAGGCTGCGCTGAACGAGTTCCGCACCGCTTTGCAGCTTGGCGCGCCCGACGACTCGGTAGCCATCGCGCATTTAAATATTACCCTCGCTCTTATGGGTGATCAGCAGCTGCGATCTGGGACTCGCTCGCCAGCCTGCTCGATACGCTGAGGCAGAAGCCCGGTGAGTTTGCCGCTGTTCAGGCCGAATATCGCTCGGCGCTGCTCACCCAGGATGCACCGCTGCTACATTATGCGCTCGGGATAATTCAGCAGCAGTCGAACCAGCACACTTCGGCGCTGCTGGAGTTCGAGCAGGCACAGGCCGCGCTGATCGAGGCTCCTGATGCGGTGCTGCACCCGGTGCTCGTCCATCAGCTGCCGCCGATAGCTTTATCGCACTTGGCCAGGCCGAGAACGCGCTCGAAGAGCTGCGCCATGGTCAGGCCGTAGCCGGCCAGGCCAGCAACGTCGCCGGTGTTAAACACGCTTTTGCCCTGCCACTGGGCCGTGGCGACCTGGTGCGGCGAATGGCCGAGGCCTACGCCGCTAGCGACGATATCGCCGGTGCTGAGAAGGCGCTTACCGAGGCCAAGCGGCTTATTCCCTACGACCGGGCGATCTATACCAAGCTCGCCGATGTGTATTTCCGCCAGGGCAAACTTGCCGAGGCCGTCGCGCAGCTTGAAGAGCTGGCCAGCCACTACGAAGAGCGCCAGCAGCTCGACCGCGCGCTGGAAATGTTGGAGTATGCGCTCAAGTTGGCACCGAGCCATATTAGCCTGAGCAGCCGCCTCGCTCGTATGCAGCTGCGGCGTGGCTACCTCGATAAGGGTGTCGAGGGGCTCGTCCGTGCCGCAGAGCTACAGCGCAAGGCCGGCCAGCTCAAAGATGCGGTCGCTAGCCTCCAGGAGGCTGCCCAGGTCTACTGGACGCTTAGTGACCACGAGCACGCGCGTCAGCTTTACGACAAGATCGTGCAAATCGCGCCCAACGATATCGATGCTCGCCAATGGCTTGCTCTGATGTACACGCTCACCGCGCGCACCCCAGAGGCGATCGCCGAGAAAAAGCAGATCGCGCGTATCTTCGCCCAGCAGCGCGATTACGATAATGCCATCGCTGAGCTGCACCAGGTTATCGGCCTCGATCAGAGCGATCACGACGCCTACTACCTGCTTGGCGATATGCTGATGCGCCGCGAGGAATTCACCCAGGCAGTGCAACTCTACAACCGCATGCTCAAAATGGACGGCATCGAAATTGCACGCGTTCAGGCCCTCGCCACCGCCGCCCAGCGCATGCTTGCTCAGCGCCAACGTTAAAGCGCATGCTTGCTCAGCGCCAACGTTAAGCGGCGTTTGCCGCGCAGACAAATGCGCCCCTGTGCCCTGTCCCCTCGGTTTGTCATCGGAACATCATCCATAAGCGGGCGAGCATTGCGACAAGCAATGGTATCATTACAGCGGTACGCTGCGTCGTCCTGTTAGACAAGGTTTCAGACAAGCGTTTTGTTGTTGACAGTTTGGGTGGCTTTGCTACCCAAACTGCCAACAACGCCTCTTCCTGAACCTGGTGTTCGCTAGAACGGTACTGTTCTGGCGAACCTGTCTTAGCTGTAAACCCGTAACTTATGGACTTGACACGCCTCTGGGAGCGACTGAACCCGCTCACCTCACCGTATACGACTCTCGACATCCTCGCGGTCGCCGCGCTCTTCTTTTGGCTGCTCGGCGTGATACGCGGCACACGTGCCGTGCAACTACTGCGCGGTGTTGGCATCGTGCTCGCGATCTCCTTTTTGATCAGCACGGTCGCCAGCGATCGGCTTGTCACGCTCGACTGGCTGCTGCGCACGGTGATCCAGCCGGCATTAGTGGTGGCCATTCCGGTGCTCTTTCAGCCCGAGTTGCGCCGCGCGCTTGAGACGCTCGGGCGCACTGGCGATCTGCTCAACCGGCCTTTCGGCGCAGCCCAGCGCTCCGAGACGCTGGAAATGATCAGTGCCGTCAGCCGCGCTGCAACTCAGCTCTCACAGCAAGGCGTCGGTGCGCTGATCGTGATCGAGCGCCGCACACAGCTGCAGGAATTCGCCGATCGCGGTGTCATCCTCGATGCGCGCCTGGCGGTGCCGCTGCTGCTGAATATTTTTTATCCCAACTCGCCGCTGCACGACATGGCGGTGATCATTCGTAATAACCGTATTCTGGCCGCTAATGTTGTGCTTCCGCTCAGCGAAGAGGTGCTTGGTCCCCGTCGTTATGGCACACGTCACCGCGCCGCTAAAGGCATCAGCGAGCAGTCCGACGCGATCGCTGTCGTTGTCTCGGAAGAGACCGGCTCGATCTCGGTGGTGAACGATGGACGCATGGCCAGCTATCTTAACGAGAGCCGCCTGCGCACGATGCTAGCTGGCCTGCTCAAAGTTCAGCTGCTGGAGGACCCGCGATGAGCTGGTTGCGAACTATCGGGCTGCGTCTAGCGCTCTCGCTCGGCCTTGGCTTCTCGCTCTGGGCTTTTGTCTCGGTGAGTGAAAATCCCGAGGAGCTAGTCACCTTCGAGGAGCAGCCGGTGGAGATGCGCAACCTCTCGCCCGATCTGGTGGTCGTCGACCAGAATGGCCTGCCGGATCCACCATCGCCCGAGGTGAATGTAACGCTCACGATCGAGCGCGTCCAACGCAATAGCCTGCGCTCGGTCGACATCGCGCCGTTTGTCGATCTGCGCAGCCTTGGCGCGGGCGACCACAGTGTGCCAGTGCAGATCGAGCGCGTCAATAATCGGCTCGATTTTGCTGTCGCTCCCAATGGCGTGCGCCCTGCGACTGTGCCGGTGCGTATCGAAGAGCGTGTAACGAGTACCGTACCGATCAGCGTCGAGATCCGTGGCCAGGTGCCTTTTTCCTTCGAGGTCGGCGCGCCGGAAGTGCGCGTCAATGATACATTCACTACTACTGTTGAGGTAAGCGGCCGCTGAGCCGCGTCACGCGCGTTGTCGCCGCTAAGGTGATCGCCGACGTCGATCAGCTCAGCGCAAGCTATTCGTCCTCACTCACTCTGCGCCCAGTGGATGCCGCTGGGCAAATGGTCGACGGTGTGACGCTGAGCACGCTGGCCGTCACCGTCAACATCCCGGTCGAGCCGGTGGTCGGTATTAAACTGGTGCCAGTACAGGTTCAGGTGACGGGCCTGCCCGCTGTGGGCTATCGCGTGATCGAGATCCGCAGCGACCCACAGCTTGTTAATATCACCGGCAACTCTGGCGTGCTGAATGATGTTGTGGCGGTGCCAACCGAGGCGATCGATATCGGCGGCTCGCGCGGCTTGGTGGTGCGCGATGTGGCGCTGCTCTTTCCCGATGGCACGCTGCCGAATCGTAACGAGCCGCGTCGTGCCCAGGTGGCGATCCGCATCGCGCCGGTGGCCCAGGTCTTCCAGGTGGCGCTGCCTGCCCAGGTCGAGCTGCAAGGGCTTGGTAACGGCCTGCTCGCCACGACGACGCCGGAGGTGCTGATCTACAATCTCACCGGCAGCAGTACAGCTATCGCTGATCTCGGCTTGCAGACGCTGGTGGCTGCGGTTGATGTGAGCGGCCTTGGCCCTGGTACCTACACCTTCACACCAACACTCGCGTTGCCCGAAGGTGTTACCATCGTTGCGCCGTCACCGCAAGTCACGGTGACGCTCGCCCTGCCGCCCACAGCGGTGCCGCGCCCGCTGCCGACAG
>JAAUTF010000164.1 GCA_012031775.1 Candidatus Altimarinota bacterium
GCCGATATGCCGCGCAGCTGCGAATAGCGGCGTCGGGCGCGGTATCGATGCGAGTCGCCCGCCTTTCACGACGACGCTGAGCCTGCCACCCGAGATGGCCGCCTTTCAGCCGAACGAGATCGTACTGCAGCTCGAAAGTAGCGAAATTTGGCCCAATGCCGGCGTGATCACCGAGATCTATAATTGGGAAGCGCAACGCTGGGACACCATCGACTACGACGGCCCTGGCGATCTGTCGCTGCCAGATGCTGCGCCCTATATGCGCGCCGGTACGCTGCAGCTGCGCCTCGACGGGCGCATTCGTGAAGCGGATTGTCTCTATATCGACGCGCGTATGACAGGGGTGCTGCCGTGAACCGTTCTTCCCCGATGCCCATGCTGTTTAAAGAGTTTCGCGCCCAGTTGCGTGGAAGCCGCGCCGCCTTACTGCTAACTGTCTATATCGGGCTGGCGCTGATCGCTATGCGGCTCGTCTACAATGCGATCGCCAGCGGGGTCGAGATCGGGGCACCGATCTTTAATACGCAGATCGGCCAGGCCGTCTTTATTGGCCTGGTAATGTCTTTGCAGTCGCTGACGGTCTTTCTAGCACCGGCGACAACGGTAAATAGCATCAGCAGCGAATACGAGCGACGTACCTTCGATCTGCTGTTGACGACGCCGCTCTCGGCGACGCAGCTGCTGCTGGGCAAGCTGATCGTGGCGCTGGCCTTTCTTGGCTTGTTGTTGCTGGGCGCGTTGCCGCTGTTCAGTATTGTGGTACTGTTTGGCGGGGTGAGCGCGGCCGACATCGGGCGCGCTGCGGTGACGATTGTGCTTTCGGCGCTGGCGGGCTGTATGCTGGGCCTGCTCTGTTCGGCGATCACACGCCAGACTTATAGTGCAACCCTGCTATGTTACGCGCTGCTGGTGGCGCTGATCGGCGGCACGATCTTTCTGGCGAACCTCTGGAGCGCCTCAAACAGCACGCTACCGGCCCCACCCAATTATCTCTTCGCCAACCCACTGACAGCGGCAGCCTCGGCGCTGGCGCGCACCCGCCCGCCGGAGTTGATCTCTAATGAGACCTTGCAGCCGCTGATCATCCTCAGCTTGCTCACACAGGGTACCATTACATTGGAACAGAACGAGCGCGCTGCTCTGCCGATCTACCGTGCTACCTGGATGCTTTACATCGGCGCGAGTCTGCTGATGTTCTGGCTCTGCCTACATCTGGTGCAGCCGCGCCGCCGCCTCGCTTTTGGCCGTGGCGACATCGCGATGGCCGCGCTGCTGATGATCTTCCTCGCGGTTGCCGTGCTCTCCAGCAGTTGGTGGATGGCCGGGCTCGCGGCGTAATGAAGCGTAGCCCTACAGCGTAACAACCCTCACCGCAGCCCCTCAAGCTCCGGTAGCACTTTTGGTCCGAAAGCCACATTCAACCGAAAGGTGTAGCGCAGCCTATCATCTACGAAGCGGCAGCTCAGCGTCGGACAGTAGGGCGTCTCGTAGAGACAAAGCTTCGCCACAAAGGTCTCCGCGTCTGTCCACGCACCACTGGCTGCCACACGCTGTGCGTGATTGTTAATCAGCGCTGCCTCGCTGCTGCGCCATTCGCCATAGCCACAGACGAGCCGCTGCTCGCCGTTGCTGTTCTCAATTGTACAGATAACCTCATCCCCAAATTCAATGCTGACTGTCCGGAGCATCTGCTCGTTTTCAGCGAATGATAGATCGCCCCTGACACCTGTGTTGCCATCGCTGAGCTGCGTTCGCCGCGTTGTGTTGGAATAGTAAGCTCGATCAGGCGGCGCATCAACGCGCGCTGTGCCAGGCTATTCTCGGGCAGCGGTGCAGCGCTAAACGCCGGCAACAGATGCTCCCAGACTAGGTCGAGCACTGCTTGCATATCCTCCACGCCGGCAGTAATCGCCAACACAGCATCCTGATCGGGCATTATGATGCAGAACTGGCCGAAAGCGCCATCGCCGCGGTAAATGTTATGGCGGCAGCGCCAGAACTGATAGCCGTAACCCTGCGCCCAATCGCTGGCTGGGTCAGCGCCGTTGGCGACTTGGCGCGCGCTGGCCTCGGCGACCCATGCTTCGGACAAGATGCGGCGGCCTTGCCATGTACCGCGCTGCAGATAGAGCTGGCCGAAGCGTGCGATTGCCTCGGTTGTGATGCTCAAGCCCCATCCTCCGACATTGATGCCGCGCGGGCAGCTCTCCCAAGTGGCCTGATCGATTCCGAGCGGGTCGAGCAGGCGCGGGCGCAGATAGTCGAGCAGTGTACCACCCGTCACGTGTTGCACGATCGCCGAGAGCAGATAACTCGCCCCGCTGTTGTAGACGAAGTGTGTACCGGGGGTATGCTGAACTTCCTGAGCAAGAATCGCGCGTGTCCAGGTGTCGTCGGCTCTCTCCGAGAGCGGGCCGATGGTATCCTGGTCGTGGCCGCTGGACATGGAGAGCAGATGGCGAACCTGCATGGCCGCCAGATTGGCGCTCACCACCTGCGGCACATCGGCGGGGAAAAACGCGATAACCCGGTCGTCGAGCGATAGCAATCCTTCACCTGCGGCCAGGCCGATTGCGGTGGCGGTGAAGCTTTTGCTCAGCGAGTAAAGCACGTGCGGAACATCGGCGGCGTACGGTGCCCACCAGCCCTCGGCAACACAGCTGCCATGGCGCAGCAGCAGCAGGCTATGCAGGTCGAGCCCGGTCTGCTCAACGGCATCGACAAAAGCCAAGACGGCAGACGAAGAAAGTCCCTGCGCCTCGGGGGCGCTGCGTGGCAGTTCATAGCGATCGATCATCGGTGCCTCCAGAGCAAAGGTATGCAGAGGTATTATACCTGGAGGGAAGGCTCACAAAGTGATCGGCCACAGGAGCTGTAGGGGAAGAGTATGTTATAGCCCCTACAGCTCAATCACCATTAGCTCGATAACGTGGGGGCCGTCTATGGCTTCCGGTAGCGCGTTGCCTACGTTCAGCGGCAGGCGTATAGCATCGGCGGGATTATAAAGGCCAAGCACGACCTGATAGTGGCCTGGAGGTAAATCGGGGGCAAGCGTCATCGGCAACGGCACGCCGAATTGCTGCCCCGTCTGATATGCGGTGAATAGCCCTGCATCGATCGGCGCGTCGACCTGGGCGACAATGCGGCCATCTGCGCTTAGCACGTGGACGAAATAGTAGATCGCGCCAGGCTGATCGGCCTGAATATTCCACGACGGCATAATAGTCAGGCGGTCGGAGCGCTGTTCGTAGCTGAAGCCGCGCAGCTGAATGCCGCCAAACATAGCGCCGACCGAATTGCTGAACGGTCGTGGCAGCTGATGCACGGTGGCATAGGTGACGCCGCCGATGCGCAGCGTGTAGAGCGGCGGCGTCTGCAGTGCAAAGGCCTCGGCAACGATGCGCTGATCGCGCGCGGCGATGCCGGAGTAGACAACGGCGTAATTGGCGGCCTGCGCGATCGTGTCGGTGGTCAAGTCGTATACGGTGACTTCGGCGGGCAGAAAGGGGCTGAGGGTGGCTGGCTGCCACGAGAGCACCGGGCCGCTGGTCAGATCAGGGCGTGCGCGAAGCCATGCGCCTACCTTGTCCATCCCTTCGCCCCAACCGGTGAGCAGCGCCGATTGTGCCACTGCGCCGCCGCCGAGTAGTGGATTGAAGAAGGCAAGATAATAAGGCTGATAGCTCAACAACGGGTTCAACAGGGCGATACCGCAGCCGAGGATGGCGGCAAAGCTGCCTACACGCAGAAACAGAGGCTGTAGGTAGGGAACAAAGCTCTTCGCCAGATCGAATGTGGCGACGAGGCCAACTGCGCTGAGGATTTCGAGCGCTGGCCAGGCCGGCAGTAGATAGCGGTCGAACTTCTTGGGCATTATCGTGAGTGCGAGGACGAGCAGCAATAAAAAGCAGCCGAGCCAGGCTGCTGTTCTTCGCTCACGAACGTCGATTGTGCTGCTCACACGTGCCGCAAAAGCGCTGTTGCGGCGTGCCACTCCATTGAGCAGAACAAGAAGGAGCAGCAGATTTAAGCCAATAATCAGCGGTGCTCCAGCGCGCCAGAGGATCACAGTAGGGTAGAAGAGTGGCCCCGGATCGTCGATCGGGCGACCAAGAAAGAAGTTGCCGGAGTTATGTGCCTGGGCGGCATTGCCGCTGATCTCAGCGATGACCGCACCAATTGCGCCGCTTGCATCGACCCACATCGCAGGCCAGAGCATATAGCAGATGCCAAGTGCCGGAAGCAGCCATAGGAACCACCAACGTGTCGCCCAGATCACACTGGCTGCGCTTTGCTGTAAAGTAGTGAGCAAAACAGGTGTATTCGTCCGTGTGGTAAAGAATGCATTCTCATCAGCCGGGGCTGCTGTATGCAGAATTCTGCATCCTAACTTCTGCTCTGACAGCGAGTGCTGTGCCGAAACCAGCTGTTGAAACTTTGTCACGGCTAAGATAAGTATGGCAAGAGGCGGGAGCAAGAGCGATGGCGATTTTGTCAGCAGGGCCAGCCCGGCGCAGGCTCCCGAGAGCAGTAGCAGCAAAAGATGCGGTGATGATGCTGGCGCACCGTCGTTGCGCGGTGCAGTTGCCGCCAAGAGTGCGAGCAGGCTGAGGGTAGTGAAGGATGTCAATAGTCCGTCGACGTGCAGCAAACGCCCGTGTGCGACCAGGAACGGCGAGAGCGCCCAGAACAGTGCGGCGATAAACGCGGCACTTGGGCGCATCAAGCGCCGTAACAGCAGGTAGCCTAGCAGCACGGCCAGCGCATTGACCATCGCCAGCGGCAGTCGCATGTGGCTCAACTGAATGACACCAAGATCGTCTACGGGCACCGACATACCGAACTGAGCCGCACTCCAGCGACCAATTGCGCCCAGCCACATTGTTGTGACGCCAGGATGGCCGGTCAGATTCGTGGCGCTCCAGTTGGAGGTGCTGAGCGCGTTCACAAAATTCGTGACGCGGTGTTGCCAGTAGTACGCTTCATCGACCGTATAGAAGTCGGCGAGGCCGCTTGTGCGCGGGAGCAGTGCGGCGATGCCGATGATTAGAACGGGAAGCCACTCCGTGAGCGCCCAGGGCAATGTACGCGGAATAACGGCGGTTTTGGTGCAGGCTAGCCTAGTGCTCAGCCAGCCCCAACGAAGAGTCTCTTTATTATTCAGCATATATCTCTCTGCGGAAATCAGCAGAGGCACCGGCGCACGCTGCCGGCCTCCCTTCTTACAGGGACACAGCAAACTACCGATATTGCGAATACCGGGTCGTGGTGCATCAGCGCTGATGCGTAACGAGAGTGGAAGTGATTGTAGTGCAGGCTTAAGAATTGCTGAGCTGCGTCCGTGTTTTAACGGGAGCTTTGAAAGGCCCAGCGTATCTCACCGCTGCTACAGGTGTGACAACTACCGTTCGTGGGAGTCCTCTCCTATTCAGTGTAGCACTATGGGTTGTTGCCGTCACCACACGTTTGGGGGGTGTGTACTGCTCTCTTTTGCGGGGGCAAATTGCGAAGGGTGCCAGACAGGTTTTGTAAAAGCTTGTCTCAGCGCGCTTCGTTCTCAGCGCGCTGCTCGTCGATCAGTTCGTCGGCGGCGGCGAGCAGGATCGCAATGCGCTGTGGGTCGGTTTTATTGGCCTTCAAATACAGCTCCAGCGCGCGGCGCGGCGTCAGCCCGGCTAGCACTTCGCCCTCGGCCTCGGCGAAACGCCGCCGCTGGGTGCGCTCGGCACTGAGCGCCACCGCTGCGACCACAAAGCGCCAGCCTCTTCGAGCAGTTGGCGCACCGCAGCTTCCTCCAGTTGGGCCAGTTGTTCACGGCTAGCTTTCGCCTCCAGTCGCACGATCGCATCTTGCAGGCTCTGGCGTTTGATAGCCGCAGTCACGCGCCCGATCGGATCGCTGCTGTCGCGCAAGTCTAGCTCGATGCTCACAAAAGGCCGCGCTGCAAGCTTGTGGAAGCGCCAGCGTGCATCGCCCTGCGCAAGTTCCACGAGCACGACTCCCTTATCCTCCTCGCGCTCGCCGAAGTCGATACGGTCGATGCTGCCGGGGTAGACCATTGGCGGTTGTTGACCGATCACCTGGTGTTTGTGGATGTGGCCCAGCGCGACGTAGTCGATGCCGGGTTGGGCCAGCGTGGCCCGCGACATAACCAGATCCTGGCCCAGCGTAATCGCGCGCTCTGCACCGTACACCGCACCATCGACGGTGCCATGAAAGGCAAGCACGGCGGGCAAGTCTGGGTCGAGCCTGGCTGCCGACTCGCTCACGAAGCGATCAAGGCGGCGGCGCAGTTCGGCCTCTAGTTCGCCGAAGCTGGCGTTGCGCATATCGTCGCGGGTCAGCAGGCTGTGGCGTGTCACCCAAGGTAGCGCGATAATCTGCAGGGGGCCGGATTTTGTGGTGATGGTGTGGCTGCGTGGGCGGTCGGCGATCGTCACGCCCTCAACACCGAGCGCGTCGAAGATTTCAACGGAGTGCGCCTTGCCCGCCGAGGCCGAGATGTCGTGGTTGCCGGTGAGGATAAAAACCGGAATGCCTGCGCTCTGCAGACGATGAATACGCCGCGCGAACTCACGTTGATGTGTCGGGTTCGGCGTGCGGTTTTTGTAAATGTCGCCCGCGATCAGCACAATATCGACGTTCTCGTCGAGCGCTAGGGCCAGCGCTTCATCGAGCCGGTCGAGGTAGTCGAGCAGGCGGGTATGCAATCCGGTGGCCGCATCGAGGCGACCATAGTTCTCCATACCAATATGGAGATCGGCCAGGTGCAGCATTTTGATCATATGCCTATTGTAGCGCATATTTGCGCATCGGCTAGCGTCGCAGCGCTATGCTATAATGCTCTGAGGTGTGCGCAATGACGCACGTGACAAGCTTATAGAGAAGGGATGCGCGGGTGCTGCTGTAGCGTCGCCGCAGCAAAATTCGGCATCACCTCGCTCTTTGCATCTTGCCGAAAGGCAGTATCACATGGATCAAACGCCGATCCGTCGTCGGCTTGGCCTCGACGCCTCCGCTGTTCAACCCCCTGCCAGCCCGGATAGCCCATGGGAGCCAATAGCTGAAGAGCCTGCGCCAGTGGCTGCTCGCCCGACTCGTGTGCGCAGTGTGGTGCGCGAGTTACTCGAGACCGCGATCTTTATCTTGCTCGTCTTCTTTATTGTGCGCGGCATCGTGCAAAATTTTAAGATCGAAGGTTCCAGTATGGAGCCAACCTTGCAGAACGAGCAGTATATTCTCGTCAATAAACTGGTCTATTTTCACTTCGATGTCAACGCGCCGCTGCGTTTATTGCCTGGGCAGGGCGATGCGCCCGCACGCGTGATCTATCCCTTCCATCAACCCCAACGCGGCGACATTATCGTCTTTGAATACCCCAAGGATCGCACTAAAGACTATATCAAACGTGTGATCGGCCTCCCTGGCGACAATGTCGAGGTGCGCGAGGGCGCGGTCTTTGTCAACGGCCTCAGGCTCGACGAACCGTATCTTGAAGGCACGCAGACCTACTGTTACACCGGCTACGCCTGCAACGGCGGCACGGTGGTTGTGCCAGAGGGCACGGTGTTTGTGATGGGCGACAACCGTAATAACAGCAGCGACTCGCGCGAGTGGGGGCCATTGCCCTTCGACCGCGTGATCGGCCAGGCCTGGCTGCTCTACTACCCCGTTCAGGATTGGGGCATGGTACCGCACTACGAGTATACCGCCTTTCAGTAGCGCCTATTTACGCAGGTTTTTGCTGCACAAAAACCTGCGTAAAACTCCGTTATGCACGTTGCTATTAATGCCCACCTGCTGGCGCACACGCGCTCATTTCGGCGCGCTGGTGTCTCGCACTACATCGAGCAGATGCTGATCCACCTATCGGCGCTCGACCGCAGCAATCGTTACACGATCTACACAACACGTGGCCTCGACGCCGCTGCGCTTGGTTTGGGGGCGAACTTTCAGGTTAAGTCGAGCGCGCTGCCGACGATCAATCCGCGCGTGCGTATCCCCTGGGAGCAGTTTATCGCTCCGGTGTTGATGCGCCGCATGGGGGGCCGATCTCTTTCACGGCACGCTGAACGTGGTACCCTTTGTATGCCCGGTACCAAGCGTCGTCACCGTTCACGATCTGGCTTTTATCCGCTTCCCGCAAACTTTTCGCGCCTACAATCGCAGCTACCTCGACCTTGCGACGCGCGTGAGTGTGCGCCGCGCCAGCCGCATCCTGGCGGTCTCCGAGCATACCAAGCGCGAGGTCGTGGGCTTGCTTGGCGTACCAGCCGAGCGCGTCGTGGTAACGCCAAACGCGGTACGTGCGCACGTTCAAGCCCCCGACGCTACTGCCCTGGCGGCGTTTCGGCGCAGCAAAGATCTGCCCGAACGTTTCGCTTTCTACGTTGGCACGCTGGAGCCACGCAAGAATCTGACGACGCTGCTCGATGCTTATAGCCAGGTGGCGCGCTCGGTTGATGTGCCATTGCTGGTTGGTGGCGGCAAGGGCTGGCTCTACGATGGTGTTTTTGCGCGTCTCGAAGCGCTCGGCCTGCGCGATCGGGTGCATTTTGTTGGCTATATCGAAGAGGAAGAGCTGCCGCTCTGGTATGCGGCAGCGCGCGTCTTTGTTTTTCCCTCGCTCTACGAAGGATTCGGCATGCCGCCGCTCGAAGCGATGGCCTGCGGCACGCCGGTGGTGACCTCGAACGCCGCCAGCTTGCCCGAGGTGGTCGGCGATGCTGGCCTGATGGTCGATCCGCTCGATGCTGATGCGCTCGCCGAGGCGCTGCTTCAACTGCTGAGCGACGATGCCCTGCACGCTGAACTGCGCGCACGCGGCTGGCGCGCGCGCGCAACTTCTCTTGGCATACTACTGCTGAACGCACGTTGGCTGCCTATCACGATACGCTCGGCGCAGGCGTGGTTGCCTGACGATAACGCGGCTCCCCTAGCCGTCGATCAACCGTTGCAACGTCGCGCCAGGGTCGTGCCAGTAACGCTCGGGATCAAGGTCGAGCACAGACGGGCTGCCTGCGATGCGGCTGCCGTTAGCGCGAATCGTTGCGATAGCCTGCTTCACCATGGCAGCGGCGGGCTTTTGGTGTCCATCGTCGCCCACCAGGCCAAGCCGCCGCCATGGCTGCGAGCGATCGAGCGGCGCAGCCCGCCACAGGCTGCGCGGTGGGTCGGCGAAGAGGGCCAGCCACGCTCCACCGGCTCCGGCGCGATGCAGACCGCCGATCGCTTCCACAAGAAAGTTGCTTTGCACTTCGCTGTCGCCGTAGTACTGGTTTAGCAGCTCGCCATACTGCTCTCCCATCTGCCAACGTTGCTGGTCTGCGGTGGCCAGCCCGATGCCACTGACAATCGGCGGACGGTAGCTGCTGCGCTCTGCGGCGAGGAGCCCGCTCAAAAGGGCGTATAATGCCAGCACATAATCAGCCGACCAGGGACGGCGCAGGCGCAGCGGTAGATCGGGGCGTACGTTAATGAGCGTTGTTATTGCTTCAGCCGCCAGAGCAGCAGGGCGCGCGCTGTCGGTACGGCTCAGGTTAAACGCGTCGTGGCTTGCGGCGATCTGGCTTGCGCCGAGGCTACGCGCTAGCTCGGCCTGTTTGGCCCACCAGTCGCGCGCGGCAATAGCATTCTCGGCCTGGGCAATGCGTTGGAGGCCATCGCCGATGCGCCATTGCCATGCGGCCGGGTGGGCCGCAAAGTACCCGATCACTCGCGCAGTTGGTAGCGCTCGGCATCGCGGAGCAGCGCGTCGCGGTACAGATCGCGCGCTGGCTCGCGATGGTAGCGGCCATTGGAGAAGACAGTCGGCCCGTCGTCCGCAAGCATCAGCGGGCGATGGGTACGGGTGGCGAGCAAGAGGTCGTCGACGTGCATGCCGCACGCCCAGCGCGGCAGGTGCAAGGTGTCGGCGAACGTGCCACCGAGCACCCCGATCGAGAGGCGCAGGCCGTGGTCGGCAGCGCGATCGAGGACGCGCTCGATTCCGCGCAGTGCAGCTCCGTTGATCGTTGTCGAGGCGGGCTGGCTCTCTTCCCAGCGCAGATCGACCACGAGCGTATCGAAGCCTAACTCAGCGATATGCGCCAGATCTTCGTGAAGGCCGCCATGGTCGCTTTCGCTCCAACTATTCGGTGGTAGCTCAGCACCACTGCGTCGGCGCGGCCAGTAACCAATGCCGAGTGAAAATGTCTGGTCTGACATAGACATGCTCCATAGGGACGCACGTAGGGACGCAGCA
>JAAUTF010000165.1 GCA_012031775.1 Candidatus Altimarinota bacterium
GCTCGCACCCGTGCGCGCTCGCGCGCCGCGACGCGTGGACGCGGTGAGTCCAACTCGGTTAGCATCGGCGCGGTGTTGAACAGGCGTACAGATCCCTGTGGGGGTCGGGCCGAGCGCCGAGCTGGCCTTCGAGTTTGGCCCGCGGCTCAACCTGTTCACCGGTGACAACGGCGTCGGCAAGAGCTTCGTGCTCGATGTCGTATGGTGGTCGCTGGCGCACTGCTGGGCTGGGATTGCGGCCAAGCCCACGAGCGGACCGGCCAGCATCGAGGTGCAGATCATCGATGGCCCGGATGACGGGCATGGGGACGCGGACTATTCGCATGCCGAGCAACGCTGGATCTACCGGCACTGCCAGGGCCTCACATCCCATGGGCCGGTCATCTATGCCAGCACCGATGGGTTTCGCGTGTTCGATCCCTATCGCAATGTGATCCGTGACCTGCTCACACCCGAACCTGATCCAACCAAGACATTCGACGCGTTTCGATTCAGCCTCGACGAGGTGTGGAACGGCCTCGAGCACCAGGCCAAGCCCGTGTGCAACGGCCTGATCCGCGACTGGGCGACGTGGATGCGGGCCGAGGGCAGCAGCGGTGATTCCGACGATCAGGCGCCGTTTGGCTTGCTCCGCCAGGTGCTCGCGACCTTGTCCGATCCCCTAGAGCCGCTCACCCCGGGCCCCGTGCGGCCGGTGTTCGTCGACGACACCCGCGACATTCCGACGCTGGCGAACCCCTGGGGCGGCGACCCGATTCCGGTCATGTTGGCGTCGGCGGGCGTGCGGCGCATCATGATGTTGGCGTATCTGCTGACTTGGGTCTGGTACGAGCACAAGCGCGTCGCCGCGATTCGCCAGCTCGAGCCCAAGACGCAGATGTACGTGATCATCGACGAGCTCGAGATACACCTGCACCCACGCTGGCAGCGTCGCATCGGGCCGGCGTTGCTGAGCATCGCCAGGGCCCTGCATCCGCACATGCGCATGCAGCTGTTTGCCACGACCCACTCGCCGCTCGTGCTCGCGTCGCTCGAGACCCACGTGGGTGTAGATGATCGGCTGTTCAATTTCGATGTCAGCCGCGGCCACGTCGAGCTCGACGAGCTCGCGTGGGTCAAGCACGGCGACGCCTCCGGCTGGCTCGATTCGGCCGCGTTCGAGACGTCGCCGTATTCCGTCGAGGCCGAGCGGGCGATTGGCTGGGCCGAGGACTTCTTGAGCGGGCAACTGGACCATATCCCCGAGCCATACCGCAACCACGCAGCGTTGACCCGCCACCTCGCCGAGTGCTCGCGGCCAGCGATCCATTCTGGGTCAGCTGGTACGCCGGTCGCAAGGTGCCATGATTCCAGTCGCACGCAGCCGGCGCCGCAAGGCTTCGATACGCATGTCCGTGGCCGCGGGCTGGCCTGGATCGAGCAGCAGCGACGCCCGATCTCGGAGTTCCCGGGCTATTGGCGGTGGTGTGAGCCGGCGCTCCATGACGCGTTCCATGGCCGCTGTGGCTGGGCGGCCGTGGCCATCACCAGCGGCCACGTCGAACATTTCATCAGTCAGTCCGAATGCGTGGCGCGGGCCCAACCACAGCTCGCCTACGACTGGGACAACTTTCGCTACATCATGCCGGATCTCAACAGCAAGAAGCGCAATCGTCCGGCCATTTTGGATCCCTTCGATGTTCAGCCGGGTTGGTTCGAGATCGAGCTGCCGAGCCTGCACCTGAAAGTGACGGCTGCCGTACCGGACAGCCAGCGCGCGCTCGCGCAGTCGACTTGCGAGTTTCTCGGGCTCGAGCGCGGGTTCAAGCTACTGCGTCAGCGTCGCGCTTACATGCAGGCGTATCGAGCGGGCAAGGTGCAGATCGAATTCTTCGACGATGTGTTTCCGCTGCTGGCCACGGCGCTGCGCGGGCTGTTCGACGCTGCCGACGATGCGCTGAGCAAAGAGCTGCGAAATTGGCGGACAGAGCTCGCAGACGCGCGCCGCCAGTGTGGCGCCAGTGTTCCCTGACGGAGCCCTCCATGCAGCTGATCCGCTTCGCAGACGCAGACGGCGAGATCGCGATCGACCCTCGCTTCGCGCCGCTGTACCTGACGCGCTGGCGCGGCCGTCTGTCGGCGAGCATCGTCACCTCGCTGTTCGAGTTCTCGGCCGCGCGCGCGAGCGCGGCGATGCCCGGACGCTATGCCTTGACCGTATCTGCCGCTGCAAGCGCGACCGTAACCTGGTCGACACATTGTTGCAAAAAGGCTGTTGTCTTAGCCTCAGGCTGCGGCTGCGGCCCGCTGAGCACGACAACGCCAAGCAACTGATTGTAGAGCATCGGTAAGAGTAGGCTGTGGCCGCCTGCGTATGCAACAATACCGAGTGCGGCAGCATCACTTGGCAGCCCACGATCGGCGGGCCACCAGATTGCCTCACCGCTAGAGTGCAGATGTTGTCGCAAAACATCAAGCACATTCAACGGCAATCGCGCGCTACGCATACGAGCTTGCTGACTGTCGCTGAGCCCAACATAGTTAAGCGGGCGTAGCGTGTGTGCGGTTTCGGCCCGCCACATCACCACTGCCGGATAGCCGCTCAGATCGCTTAAGCCGCCAACAGCGAGCTCGTAGAGCTCGGCGCTGTCGAGATCGGGGCGCAATGCGCCGACCAAGTTCAGAAGCTGTTCAATACGTGCTGAATGCAAAATGAACTAGGGCGGCGGCGCAGCATTACCGCGCCGCCGCCCGATAAACGCTATTCCTCGACCCAGTCGAAGGTGCGCGTGACAGCTTTCTTCCAAAACCGATACTCGCGGTCACGGCGATCAGCATCCATCGCCGGCTCCCACGTACGATCCACCTGCCAGTTCTGACGCAGATCCTCGACATTGTCCCAGAAGCCGACCGCCAAACCGGCAGCGTAAGCCGCGCCGAGCGCCGTCGTCTCGGCAACCTTAGGCCGAATGACCGGCACGCCAAGCACATCGCTTTGGAATTGCATGAGAGTGTTGTTAAAAACCATACCGCCATCGACCTTCAGCGTCGTCAGCTTCACACCCGAGTCGGCCTCCATGGCGTCGAGCACCTCGCGCGTTTGCCATGCCGTCGCTTCTAGCACGGCGCGTGCCAGGTGACCTTTATTAACATAACGGGTGAGTCCCACAATAGCACCACGCGCGTCGCTGCGCCAGTACGGCGCAAACAGGCCCGAGAAGGCCGGAACAAAATAGACGCCACCGTTATCCTCGACCATGCTCGCGAGCGCCTCGACCTCAGCCGACGAGGTGATCATGCCAAGATTATCGCGCAGCCACTGCACGAGCGCGCCGGTGATCGCGATCGAGCCCTCGAGCGCGTAGACGGCTGGCTGGTTGCCGAACTTATAGCAGAGCGTAGTAAGCAGGCCGCTTTTTGAAGGTACGATCTCGGTACCGGTGTTGAGCAGCATAAAGCAGCCGGTGCCATAGGTGTTCTTGGCCTCGCCGGGGCTGTAACACGTCTGGCCAACCATCGCCGCCTGCTGATCGCCGAGAATACCAGCCACTGGAATACCGGCCAGCGCACCGGTAGCAGTGCCATAAACCTGGCTGCTCGACACAATCTGCGGCAGCATCTGGCGCGGGATACCCATAATGCCAAGGATCTCGTCGTCCCAATCGAGCGTTTCGAGATTCATCAGCATGGTGCGCGAGGCGTTAGTAACATCGGTGACGTGGACGCCGCCATCGGGGCCACCGGTGAGCCACCAGACCAAGAACGTATCGATATTGCCGAAGACGATGTCGCCGGCTCGGCAGCGGCACGTGCGCCCTCGACATTATCGAGAATCCAGCGCACCTTGGGGCCAGAAAAATACGTTGCTAGCGGCAGACCGACTTTAGCGCGGAAGCGATCCTGGCCGCCATCTTTGGCCAGTTCATTGCAGATCTGGTCGGTACGCGTATCCTGCCAAACGATAGCGTTGTACACCGGGCGACCAGTCTTCTTATTCCAGACAACGGCCGTCTCACGCTGATTGGTGATGCCGACTGCGGCAATATCAGCAGTATCGATGCTGCCACGGCGCAGTGCGCCCTGGATCACACCCTGGGTGCGCTCCCAAATCTCTTCTGAATTATGCTCAACCCAACCCGGGCGGGGGTAGATCTGCTCGTGCTCACGCTGATCGAAGCAAACAACATTGCCGTCGTGGTCGAAAATCATACAGCGCGTGCTGGTAGTACCCTGATCTATAGCCGCAACGTACTTTGCCATGGTGAAACCCCCTTGTAGTTGTATCACATCAACATTGATGATGCTTTGAGGTTACAGGTGACTGGTTACAGGGGACAGCCAATACCTGTATCCCCTTCGACCAGCGCTCAGCTTTCCTCTCAGGCGTGAAAGCAGGAGAACGCGGGCCATACCAGTCCCTGTCATCTGTAGCCTTTACGGCTCCTCAATCACAGCGAGCATCGCCTTCGCCATCAGGAAGGCCGAGGTCGCGCCGGGATCCTGATGACCAATGCTGCGATCGCCGAGGTAGGAGGCGCGGCCTTTGGTGGCGAGCATGGGCGTAGTAGCGAGCATGCCGACCTCGGTGGCAGCGACCGCCTGGCGCAGTGCCGGGAGCAGTTCTTCACCGGCGGCGCGGGCAGCCTTGAGGGCATCGATACCGGGGCCGATCGCATCGACCATAGTTTTCTCACCGCGCTGCGCTTTGCCACGCGCGATAATGCCCTCCAGAGCGGCCTCCAGAGCAGCCACCAGATCGTCGGCGCTCATCTCGAAGCGATCGCCCATGACCATACCGGCGCGCAGGTAGGCCGTACCATAGAGCGGCCCGCTCGCGCCGCCAACCGTTGAGACCAGCGTGGTGCCGACCGTCTTAAGGATGCTGCCGATATCTTTGTCGGCCACCGTAGGAAGCTTGGTGAGCACGGCAGAGAAGCCACGATCAAGGTTTGCGCCGTGGTCGGCATCGCCGATAGCCGAGTCGAGATCGGTAAGATAATCGCGCTGCTCTTTGACGGTGGCGGCCACACGCTCGACGAACTTGATGACGTGTTCTGCGGTAATGTTCATAGTCGTCTCCGACATCAATCGCGTAAGGATGCTGCTGGCGTGCCGCCAATGCCGCACGCCAGCAGCACCGTTACAATCCCCAGCGCAAAGCTGGCGTGAGCACTGGTGCGTCCCAGAGCCCGGTCAGTTCATCATCGAGCTTCACCAGTGTGATCGAGCAGCCGGCCATCTCGAGCGAGGTGATATAGCTGCCGATGAGGTTGCGCGCCACGGTGATGCCACGACCGTTGAGAATCTTGACCAGTTCGTTGTACATCAGGTAGAGCTCGATCTGCGGTGTACCGCCCATACCGTTGACAAAGGCGAGCACGTTATCACCCGGGCTAAACGGCAGATCTTCGAGAATGGGCGTGGTGAGCATCTCGGCGATCTCGGCGGCGCTGGCGATCTTCACCCGGCGACGGCCTGGCTCGCCGTGAATGCCGACGCCGATCTCCATCTCGTCTTCGGGCAGTTCGAAGGTCGGCTTACCGGCGTGCGGCACGGTACACGATGTCAGCGCCATACCCATCGAGCGCCCATGGGCGTTTACCTTCTCGGCGATACGCTTGACTTCGGCGAGCGGCGCTTTGGCTTCAGCGGCCGCACCGACGATTTTCTCCAACAGCACCGTGACGCCCACACCGCGACGGCCGGCAGTATAGAGGCTATCCTGCACCGCAACATCGTCGTTCGTCACCACACTGGCGACCTCAATACCTTCGGCGGCGCCTAGTTCGGCCGCCATCTCGAAGTTCATCACATCGCCGGTGTAGTTTTTGACGATATGTAAAACGCCAGCACCGCCGTTGACGGCCTTCGTCGCAGCAAGCATCTGGTCGGGAACAGGTGAGGTGAAGACCGCACCAGGGCAAGCGGCATCCAACATACCTCTGCCGACAAAACCGCCGTGCATCGGCTCGTGACCGCTGCCGCCGCCAGAGATCACGCCAACCTTGCCGCTGATCGGCCCATCGGCGCGTACAATATAGTCGGGGTCGTAGGAGACCTTGATCAGATCCGGGTGTGCGGCAGCCATGCCGTCCAGCGCGTCTTTGACGACGTTCTCCGGCGAATTTATCAGCTTCTTCATACAGTATTCTCCTTTGAACTAGCGAGATGTGCAGTTATGTGATGCGTGATCTGTTAGCAAGGTCAGCGCTTCACACTTCACGCTTTAGGCAGCCGTAGTCAGCACTTGGAAGAGCACGCCGCCGATGACTGCGCCGATGATCGGGCCAACAACCGGGATCCAGGAATATTCCCAATCTGAGCCGCCCTTACCGGGGATGGCAAGATGGCGTGCGCGATACGCGGCCCCAGGTCGCGCGCGGGGTTGAGCGCGTAGCCAGTGGGGCCGCCGAGGCTCAGACCGAGACCCCAGATCAGCGCGCCAACGAGGTACGGGCCGAGCCCGCCGGGCAGGGTGTCGCCCGCAGCCAGGAAGATACAATTGACGATAAACACCAGGCCAAAGGTGCCGATGATTTCGGTGATCAGGTTGTTGACCGGGTTGCGAATGGCCGGGCCGGTGCTGAACACGGCGAGTTTGGTGGCGGGATCATCGGTGACACCCCAATGGTTGAGGTAGGCAAGCCAGACGAGGATCGCGCCCAGAAATGCACCGACGAACTGAGCGGCAATGTTGACCAGTCCCTCGTTAATTGGGCGATTGCCGGTAACCATACCGGCGATCTCACCGGCAGGGTTTAGTGAACCGGGGCCGCCAAGCGCCGACGACACGAAAACGCCGCACATGACGGCGAAGGCCCACCCGGCAGTGATCACGATCCAGCCTGAATTCTGGCCTTTCGAGCGGTTCAGAACAACGTTCGCTACCACACCGTCGCCGAGCAGGATCAGGATCATTGTGCCGAACATTTCTGCGATGAACATACGAGGTAACCTCCTCAACTATCAAAAAGCACGAACCCGGTGCCAGGAATCGCCAGAGGGTACTGGGGCGAAAAGGCCGCCTGTAATTGCCGCATACGCCATATCAGCGTGTCGAGCTGCTACCTCCTTTCGCACGATAAGCGCTCAGACAAGGTTTCAAGAAAGCCGTTTGCGCTGGTCAGTGGTGACGGCGCAGCCGCCACCACTGACCAGCACACACCCGTTCCTGAACCTAGCGTTCGTCAGAACTGTCACGTCCTGGCGAGCCTTGTCTCAGGGCGCGATCAACAGTGGTTCGACAGTGGTTCTGCCGAAGGGGTCGCCGATGCCTGTATTGAGAATAATTACGGGGAGCAGGAAGGAATGCGGGGCTGGATGCTCCTCGCCGTTGAGTAGCGCCGCGTTGGAGTTGGCAAGCACAAGGTACGCCGATGCCGCTATAAAGCGCCGACAATACGTCTGTACCTGTGCAGAATGACTAGTTTTGCTTCACTGAATACTACAATCATAACAAGGGAGATCGATAGCGTCAAGGGGTTAGCGCGATGTTTGTGTTTCATTGTTGCAACAAAATGTTGCACAGATTGTTGCAACATCGTCTGTGACGCCGGTAGGGGTGCCACCTGCGGTGCTTCTACCGGCGCCAAAAATGGTCGCGGCTCAGGCCATACCGGGTCATTTTGCGCCAGAGCGTGGCGCGGCTAATACCAAGTAAAGCGGCGGTGCGCCCAAGGTGGCCGCCGGATTGGCGTCCCGGCGCGCGCGATCGCTTCGCATTCGCTCAGTTGCTGGCGCTCGGCGAGACGCGGGTGCGTGGCATGGCTAGCCGAGCCGAGCGCCAGTGCGATCGGTGGTGGTAGATCGTCGCGCACCAATACATTTTTTTCGCTCAACTGCAGCAAGCGCTCTAAAGTAAGCTCAAGCTCGCGCACATTGCCGGGCCAATCGTAGGAGCGGAGCGCTTCGAGGGCATCGGGAGCGAGCGCGCTCTGTTTGCCGAGGCGCTCGTTGAGCAGCGCAAGAAAATGGTTCACCAGCAGCAGCAAATCGTCGCCCCGTGCGCGTAATGGCGGTATCTCGACACACCAGCCGCGCAGACGTGCCGCCAGATCGGCGCGGAAACGGCCTTCGGCGACGAGTTGGTCGATATCGCCGGTGTCGGCGGCGATGATACGCACATCGATCGGCACCGGGCGGCGCCCGTGTGTGCGAATGATATGGCGCATCTCGATCGTGCGCAGCAGGCTGGTCTGCTGTTCAAACGAGAGCGTGCCGATCTCTTCCAGATAGATCACCCCGCCCTGGGCCAGTTCGAGCTTGCCGGGCGCCCGGCCTGCTCATCGTTTGCCGCCTCGATTCCAAACAGCTCAGACGCGAGCAGCGTGCGCGGCACAGTGGCGCAGTTCAGCCGCACAAAGGGGCCATCGGCGCGGCTACTGGCGTTATGGATCGCCTGGGCGAAGAGATCCTTGCCCACACCGGGTTCGCCGAGCAACCAGACACAGCCGCCGACATTAGCGGCCATGTGGGCCTGGTGCAGCGCCTGGTGCATCAAAGGGCTCTGGCCAATGATATCGTGAAAGGTGAATTGGGCATGCGCGCCGACGACACGCTGCACCAGCCGATGGACGCTCTGGGTCGGGCGGAGGGTGATCAAGGCACCGAGGTAGCGCCGCCCGCGCTCGTGAACCATACGCAGCGAACAGATGAGGGCGATGTCGCCGCTACGACTCTGCCAGAGCAGCTCCTGCTCGATCAGCTCTTCACGATTGCGCAGAGCAAGCAGCAGGCGCTGCGGCGGCGTGATGGTTTCGCTGAAGGGCTGGCCAGCCACGCTGCGCGCGGCTAGCGCAAGAATCTGCGCCGCGCGGCTGTTAATCCGCCGGATCTCCTCAGACGGGCCAACAAAAATCAGGCCTTCGCTGATCGTTTCCAGCGTGGCATACAATTCGGCCAGATGATCGTTGGCCTCAGCAAGCAGATGCTCGGTACGCAGCTGATTGTTGAGCGCCTGTGCTGCAGCGATCGCCAGCCCCAGCGTGTGGGGATGGGCGTCGCGCTCACGCGTAAGGATAGCGAGCGCACCGAGCGCGCTCCCCGCTACATCGAAAATAGGTGCTGCGGCGAACGCCACTGCGTGCAACTGCATACAATAATGCTGGCTGCCGATAGTTTGCATCGGCAGAGTCTCGCGGAGCGCCAGATCGACCGCATTTGTTCCTGCATCGCCCTCGTGCATACTCATGCCACGCAGCAGCCCGCGCTCTGCTGCATCGGCGACCACTTCCTCGTCGCCTTCAAGATCGAGGATTTGCGCTTGCGCGTCGACGAGCATCACCGCAAAACCAGGCTGCACGATCAGCTGATAGAGATCTTCAATTGAGGAGCGCAGCAGATCGAGCAGACGCGGTTGGGCCTGGTTCAGCGCTGTCGGCATTGGCAGCGGCCCTGCCGGGTTAAGGCGTGCGGCAGCACAGCGCTGCCACGAACGCGCGATCGGCGGCGGAATATTGGCGAACTCAAGGTCGAAGGGCCAGAGATCGTGGGTCATGGCACGAATTCAGCATTCAGGAGTCAGAATTCAGGAGTCAGAATGGCGAAACGCAGTAATACTTCTAAATCCTGATCCCTGACTCCTAAAATCCTCACCATATGTTCGCAGTTTGTCTGAGCAGTCAGAAGTCGGAAGTCAGTACTGTGGCAGTGTCTTAACAATCTGAAACAACTCCGCTGTATTCAGCTTCTGGCTTCTGACTCCTGACTTCTGACTCCTCAACGTTCACATCGGCAGGACAATCGTTCGCCTGGCCGGGTCGGGGTGCTGGCGATAGAAGACAGCGACATTGCCGACGAGCGAGACAAGAACGCTATCGGTATCCGAGGCGATTTGCTCGCAGAACTGCTGCTTTTCGTCCTTAAAATCGAGAAACTTCAGTTTAATCAGTTCGTGTGCGGCCAGTTCCTGGGCCACTTTGCCGATCACCTGGTTGCTGAGGCCCTGTCGGCCGATCTGCACCGTAGGATTCAGGTGGTGTGCTTGTGAACGTAGCCAGCTCAGCTGTTTATTGCTCAGTGTCACCATTTATTTCTCGCGTATCTCCAGTTTCTTCTTGTCAGGATGAGATAGTAGTTCAGGCTGCTCGCGGTAGAACCCGCGCAGATCGTTGGCGCGCACGCGTAATACATCGCGCAGATTGCGGATCGAGTCGCTGCAGCGGGTTGGACTTTTAGCTCGGTGCCGTATTGGCCAACGCACCGGCACCGTCGGCGATGCGATAGCCCTGGCGGCGCGCCAGAAAGAGCA
>JAAUTF010000166.1 GCA_012031775.1 Candidatus Altimarinota bacterium
GCCGTCTTTTCGCGAGGTGTCGCGACGCGTGGCCGGGGCGCATTTAGCGTGATGAAGTATTGCCTCCGGCTAAGAGTTTTAGGAAAAGGTGTTGTGTCACCCTGTTTGGCAAGCGTCGCTTGCAAACAGGGTGACACGGTTCCTCTTTTTGCACGAAGGTGAAACCTGATGAATGACCCAATGAAGGGTATTGTTCCACTGACTTTCTACGAGCCCGGGCAGGTGCAGCGCTACGCCACCGACACGCCTGCCCTCGATCAGTATGGGCGGCGCATCGACTATCTGCGCGTTTCGCTCACCGATCGCTGTAATATGCGCTGCGTTTATTGTATGCCCGCAGTCGGCATGCAGTTTGCACCACGCCCCGAGCTGCTCACCAACGAGGAACTGCTCTTTGTTATACGTGCGGCCGCCGCTGCCGGTTTCCGGAAGCTGCGCCTCACGGGCGGCGAGCCGACGCTGCGCCAGGATCTCATCGAGCTTATCCGCGCCATGAAGGCTATTCCCGGTATTGAGCATATCGCGATGACCACTAATGCGCTGCGGCTTAAGAAGCTCGCTGCACCTTTAAAAGAGGCCGGGCTCGACCGTGTGAACATTAGCATCGATAGCCTCGATCCGCAGAAGTTTCGTACCATGACGCGCGGCGGTAATCTGGATGAAGTATGGGCCGGCATCGCCGCCGCCGACGCGATCGGCTTACGCCCGATCAAGTTGAACGCTGTTGTTGTGCGCGGTATGAACGACGACGAGGTGATTCGCCTTGCTGGTCTGACGCTCATACACCCCTGGGAGTTCCGTTTTATCGAGGTGATGCCGCTTACTGGTGTCGCTGGCCTCGCCGATGAAGGGGTTGTCAGCAGCGCTGAGCTTGTCGCTCGCCTCAGCGCACACTACGGCCCGCTCGAAGAGCTTGGTCACCCGGCCAGCGATCCGGCCCGGATCTATCGGTTGCCCGGCGGTCTCGGCAAGATCGGCTTTATCAGCAGTGTTAGCGATCCTTTCTGTGCTACCTGTAATCGTATGCGCCTTACCGCCGATGGGCGGCTCCACCTCTGTTTACTGCGCGATAACGAGGTCGATCTGCGGGCGGCGGTGCGCAGCGGTGCTTCACAGGCCGAGGTCGAGCAGATCATTCGCCACGCCGTCTATATCAAGCCCTGGGGCCATGGCTTGCCTGACGGTGTGCGACCAACATTGCGCGGTATGTCCGAACTTGGTGGATAAACCGTTATGAACAAATGAAGCGCGGTGGCAGTGCAAAAGGCGCTGCCACCGCCTTTTGCTGAGAAAATCGTCATTTGATTTTTGGCCCAGTGTCATACGTTCGCCATTGAGTATCTGTACCGTAATGGTTGAACATAAGGTTGCTGGTAGATCTGTGTAGCAGATCTGCGAGCAGCCGAAATATTCAAGCCATTTGGCTGAGGAAGTACTTATGATCGGTTCGATCGACTCTGAGCAGACACGTGCACGAGGTCTTTCGGTTTTGCCAGAACTGCTGCGCACCATGCGCCCGAAAGATTGGATCAAGAACACCTTTGTCTTCGCCGCTATCGCCTTCGCGTACGATGCGCAGGGCCGCCCGCTGTGGCTCGATCCGCAGGCCTTGCTGGCCGTTTTCAGCGCGTTTTTGCTCTTCTGTATGGTGGCGAGCGCGATCTATCTGATCAACGATCTGGTCGATATCGAGAAGGATCGTGCGCATCCCAAGAAACGCAATCGCCCGCTGGCGTCTGGTCGGCTCAGCCCGCGTATCGCTGTGGTCGCCGCTATTGTTCTGCTTGTGGTGGCGCTCCCGCTCGGCTTCTTTATCGATGTTGGTAGCGAGACGCTGCTTGGCCGGATCGACTTTGGCCTGGCGCTTCTGACCTATATGGTGGTGCAGGGTCTGCTCTACTCGTATTATTTAAAAAACATCGTCATCATCGATATTTTTACCATCGCCTCTGGTTTTGTGCTGCGGGCCGTGGCCGGTGCGCTGGTCATATCTATCGTTATCACGCCCTGGTTACTGGTATGTATGGGCTTGCTGGCGCTCTTCCTCGGCCTCTCAAAACGTCGCTCGGAACTGTCGCTGCTGCAGGCCGGCGCTGGCGAGCATCGCCGCATTCTCGCCGAATACTCGCTACCCATGCTCGACCAAATGATCAGTATCGTCACTGCGGCGACGATTATGGCCTATACGCTGTTTACCTTCACCGCCGAAACGCTGCCGCTTGAACCCTTCCCGGTGATGATGGTGACGGTGCCCTTTGTGATCTATGCCATTTTTCGTTATCTTTACCATGTCCACAAGGGCGATGGCGGCGGCAATGCGGCCGAACTGCTGATCAACGATCGATCACTGCTGGTTTGTGTTGCGCTCTGGGGTATGACGAGTGTCGCGATTATGGCGTTTGCCTCGTTTAGTTGAAGTTTCGTTTACGCGATCGTCAATAGCAACCCTTATATCATTAGTACGGAGTAATAAAGATGGCTCAGCACTACCTGATCACCGGCGGTGCCGGCTTCCTTGGCATTAACATGGTGCGCTACCTGCTTGAGCGCGGCCACCGGGTGACAAGCTACGATTTCGCCGAGTTCGATTATCCCGAGCGTGGGCGTATTACCGCCATCAAGGGTGATATTCGTGATCGTGCAGCGCTGGCAAAGGCGATGCAGGGCGTCGATGTTGTTATTCATACGGCCGCTGCTCTGCCGCTTTATAAAGCTGCCGACATCTACTCGACCGATCTTGATGGCACGCGCAATGTGCTCGAAACGGCCTTTGCCGCCAATGCCCAGCGCGTGATCCATATCTCGTCCACCGCTGTGTACGGTATTCCCGACCATCACCCGCTGGTCGAAGACGATAAGCTTAATGGCGTCGGCCCCTATGGTATCGCCAAGGTGAAGGCCGAGCAGATCGGTGAGGAGTTCCGCACCAAAGGCTTCTGCGTGCCGATCATCCGGCCCAAGTCGTTTGTCGGCCCCGAGCGCTCGGCGTTTTTGCACTCTCTACGACTGGGCTAAGGATGGCAAGCGCTTCCCGATGATCGGCAGCGGCAACAATCGTTATCAGTTGCTCGATGTAGAAGATCTCTGCCAGCGATCTACCTCGCGGCGACGCTCGACGCGAAGATCGCCAACGACACCTTTAATATCGGGGCGAAAGAGTTCACCACGATGAAAGAAGATTACCAGGCGGTGCTCGACGAGGCTGGCTTCGGCAAGCAGATTGTGCCACTACCCGCAGCGCCGGTGATCTGGACACTGCGCGTGCTCGAGGCGCTGCGCCTCTCGCCGCTCTATAAGTGGGTGTACGAAACGGCAGCGACCGACTCGTTTGTGTCGATCGAGAAGGCTGAGCGCGTACTTGGTTACAAGCCGAAGTACTCGAACAAACAGGCGCTGATCCGCAACTATCGCTGGTACCTTGCCAATCTGAAGAATTTCGAGCATGCCAGCGGCGTGTCGCACCGCGTGCCCTGGAAGCAGGGCATCCTGAAGCTCGCCAAAGTCGTTTTCTAGCGGACGCTAGGTGACGCTGGCCGCAGGCCAGCGTCACCTAGCCCGTATCGTACCTGTGGGGTTATGTTATGCAGCTCGCTCAACTTCGTAACAAATTGATCTATGCGCTTGTTGTCGGCCTCATCGTAATGCTCGGCATCAGCCTGCTGAGCGATCTGCAAGAGGTCAGCGCCAGTTTTGCGAGCTTTGCCTGGGCCGAGCTGCCGCTAATCCTTGGCCTGACGCTCTTGAACTATGGGCTGCGCTGGTTCAAGTGGGATTATTACTTGCGCCAGCTGAATATGCGCCACGGCCTGAGTTGGCTCGACAGCGTGCTGCTCTTTACCTGCGGTATGGTGATGGCCGTCACGCCGGGTAAAGTTGGCGAGGTGATCAAGTCCTATTATCTTAAGCGTATGAACGGTACGTCGAACAGCGCATCGGCCCCGATCGTGCTGGGCGAGCGGATCACCGATGGCCTGGCGATGTTGCTGTTGATGGGCTTCGGCCTTACGCTCTACGAACCGGCGCGCCCGGCTTTTATTGCACTTTTAGTTTTGAGCATCGCCGGGATCGCAGTCCTTCAATTTCGTAAGCTCTCGCTGGCCCTGATCGATCGGATCGCAGGGCTACCTTTCGGCGGCAAAATGGCACCGCGCCTTGTGGAAGCCTACGATAGCACCCAGCGCTTGCTGCAGTGGCGCCTGCTGAGCGCTGCCACTTTTATTAGCGTGGTTTCCTGGTTCTGTGAGTGCCTGGCCTTCTACTTTGTGCTACGCGGCCTCGGCGAGCCCGACTCCTGGGTGTTGCTGCAGATCGCGACTTTTGTTTTTGCTGCAAGCACGTTGTTCGGATTGATCTCGTTTTTGCCTGGTGGCCTGGGCGTTTCTGAAGCATCGAGCGCTAGCACTTTTGATCGTGCTGGTGCCGATGGCCGCTGGTCCTGCTACAACCGCAACCCTCATCATTCGCTTCTGCACCTTGTGGTTCGGTGTGACGCTCGGCGCGCTCGCGCTGGGCATTCTTGAGCGACGGCTGCGGGGACGTAACGCACTGCTCGTCGATAACGAAGATCTGACCCAGACTGTTGCCCCAACATCGTAAGGGGATAGTCTTTAGCATTCCGAATATCTCGCAATCCTATTGAGGTCATATAAGGTGCCGTGTTGGTGCTGGTGGCTACACCGCCAGCAAGACACAAATTGCGTCCTACCCCCCGTTAGGGTCACTATACCATTCTCGATTACAAAGACGATCAAGTGGCGCAACCTGATTCGGCGACCTCGCAAACCGACCTTTTAGCTAGCGGCACCCCATACGCCGCAATCCCCCATACAAAAGGAGGGACTCATGAACAGCGAATCGCTTGCTACGCCGCTCCCCGTTCGCAATCGCTTGAAGCCTATTGCTGCACTGCGGAGCCGGATCAGTGCAGTAACTGTTGCTCTGCTCGGCAGCATCTTGCTTGTGGCCTTCTTTCTACGCGTCTATGGCGTGAATTTCGGCCTGCCCCATCTCTATTATTGGGATGAGCCAACAGTGGTGCAGCGCGCTATTCGCTTCGGCAGCGGCGACCTCAACCCGCAGTTCTTCTACTACCCCGCCCTGTACATGTATGTGACCTTCGTGGTCAGTGGGTTGTATTTTGTCTTCGGCATGCTCACCGGCCACTTCGATGGCGTGACTGCTTTTGCCAGCGAGTTCTTTATCGACCCAAGCGGTATCTACCTTTGGGCGCGTGTCACGACCGCGCTTGTCGGCACGGTCTGTGTTGGTCTAACCTTCTGGGTCGGGCGACGGTTCTTCGGCGCGCTGGCGGGCTACCTCGGCGCGCTCTTTCTGGCTGTTTCGGTTGTCCATGCCACGCATTCGCATATCGCGATTACCGATGTACCGCAATCGCTGTTTATTATCGCCGCCTACTTGCCGCTCTTCAGCATTGTCGAGCGCGGGCGCTGGCTCGATTACCTGCTCTGCGGTGTGCTGATCGGATTGGGTATGGCGACGAAGTATCTGGCGGTGCTGCTGGTGCCTTCCGTTATCGTGGCCCACTACCTTCACCAAAAATGGCAGCCGAAGACTGCGGTGCAGTGGCTGACACACCTCTTCAACCCTCAGCTTCTTGCTGCGGGCGCTGCAGTGCTGCTTGGCTTCTTCATCGGCTCGCCCTACAATCTGCTCGAGTTCAACGCCTTTCTCGCCGACTTCCGCCAGCAGTCGATCTTGTCGAGCGGGGGTGGTGAAGGCACTAGCTATTTGTTTTCCTTACGCAGTTGTTGCCAGCGACCTTCGGTTGGCCTTTGTATCTGGCGGTGCTGGCGGGCCTGGTGCTGATCGCGCGTCAGCAGCGCCGTACAAGCTGGGTATTTTTAGTCTTCCCGATCGTCTATCTGCTCTTTATCGGGCGCTACCCACTGGTATTCTCGCGTTATGCCGTCCCGGTTGAGCCTTTTCTGGCGCTAGCTGCCGGTGTTGCTGTTGCCGCACTCTATCGTGTGCTCCAGGGCCGCAGCAGCCAAGCGCTCGCCAATACGGCGCTGGCGCTAACAGTGCTCGCGCTGGTAGCGACACCAACCTACCTGACAATGCGCTGGAATGTGATGATGGCCCACGAAACAGATAGCCGCACGCTGGCGCTGAATTGGTTCGAGCAGAACGTAGCTGCCGACAGCACGGTGGCAGTTCAGCCGCTGTTTGGCCGCACATTCTATAATGCGCCGATTATGACCGACGCACGGCTGGCGCAGATCAATGAGAACATTCCCGAGGGCGGGCGCTTCAACGCGGTACGCCAGCAGGTGAATGCAGCGCTCAGCGAGCGGCCTGTCTATCGCGAGGTGAAGTTCGACTACGACCTGGCCGCGCTTCGCGCGGCAGGTGTGGAGTATGTGCTGGTCAGCGATCAGAACTGGCCGACGGTAGTGTTTAACCGTGCGCCCGCCGACGATCTGCGGGTGCAGTTTAAGCGCGACCTGGAAACGCAGGCCACGCTGGTGCAGACCTTTGCGCCCGCCACCGATTTAAGTGGTTTCAACCCGGCCTGGGATGTCGAGCTGTTTCCGATGTTGCCGCCGGTGGTGACGATCTACCAGATACAGTAACCCGAAAGAAGGCCTCCACGAGCTATGTGGTTGCTGACGATTACGCCGCCAGCAACCACACGCTCTTCTTCACAAATCGGTCGGAGTTGTTACTATTTGATGAACTCGTTGGTGAATGCTGCTTCGACGTTCACCGGTGCGTTCAACAAATTCGTCTCACGCATAAATTCCTCGGTTTGCGCCCACGCCGCCGGATCGCTGAAGCCCAGGCCTTCGCTCGTGGTCAGGTCGCTATACCAATAGGGCAGGCTCTCTTGAAGCACCTGACGTTGTAGTTCGCTATCGCCGAGATTGGCTTCGGGGATCTGCTCCAGGCTGATGGTAAAGGCCTCGTCGGGGTTATCGAGTGTATCGCGCAGCCCTTTGAGCGTGGCCTGCACAAAACCGCGCACAACATCAGGCTGGTCGGCGATCAATTGCTCGCTGACGACGAGGCCATTGGCGATGAGCGGGAACGCGTCGGCGACACGCAGCACATTCACCGCTTCGCCCTGGCTGCGCAAAAGCACCGGTTCGTTCATAGCGTAGCCGGTGGCGATGGCAACTTTATCCTCAAGCACTGCGGCAGCCTGCGTAAAGCCGATCTCCTGAACGGTCAAGTCGCTCTCTTGCAAATTATTGGCGTAAAGAATGGCCAATAACGCATAGTAACTCTCGCCGAACCGCCCCGGGATGCCGAGCGTCTGCCCTTTTAATCGGCAGCGCTGCTGAGCGGTGTGTCCGCTTTACTGAAGAAGACAACCGGAAAAGCCTGGTAGAGCGTCATCACGGTTTTCGCTGGGATCTGCTGTTGGCGCGCAAGCAGCGTAGACGTGCCGCTCGCGGTGGCGAACTCCACCTCGCTCTGCGGCCAGCCGGCGGCACGCTGGACGACATCGTTTTCGAAATTGTAATCGAAGGTAACATCGAGCCCGGCCTCGGCATAGTAGCCCTTTGCTTTGGCAACATAGTAGGGCGCGAACTGCACATTGGGGATGAAGGACAGCGCCAGCGTGATCTCGCGCAGCTCAGTGCCCGCTGCCGTGGTCGCGGCCGGTGCGACCGGAGCGGCGGGTTCTTCGGCGGGGGCAGCACCGTACTCATTGCCGGGCGACGCGTTCGGGTCGCTTGCGCAGGCGCTAAGAGCGAAGGCTAAACTAAGGACGAGGGCAAAGATGCGGAACATACATGTCTCCCTTTGCTGTATAAGAATTGAGGACTCAAAGAGCTGTTTCACGTGCGATGTGTAAGGGAAGCGGCTCGGGCATATCATCCTAGCGTGACGCGCCTGCACCGGCGAGGCCACGGATTACGGAGCACGCGTCACGAGCGCGTGGGATAGTCAACTTCCCAACGCACCAGAATACGCTCCAGAAGCGTAGCGCTGAGATAGAAGACGAGCGTGATAGCGGCAAGCGTGAGCAGGGCGACGAAGATCAGCGGTGTGTTGAAGGTGCCGCGCGCGATGTTGATGAGCGCACCGAGGCCGTAGCGCCCGGCGACGAACTCGCCGACGACCGCGCCGGTGGTGGCCAGTGCCAACCCGGTACGCACGCCGCCGAAGAGCACCGGCAAGGCCAGTGGAAATTCGACATAACGCAGCATCTGACCGCGCCCGGCCCCGCTGATTAGCGCCATCTCGCGCAGTTCGCGCGGGATGGCGCGCAGCGCGAGCACCGTGTTGATCAAGATCGGCAGAAAGGTGATCAGCGCGGCGATCAAGATCTTGGCGCGTAGCTCGGCACCGAACCACAGGATGATCAACGGTGCGACCGCCACTACCGGCACGGCCTGCGAAGCGGCGAGCACTGGCATCAGAGCGCGTTCGAGCCAGCGCAGGTGCGCGAGCACATAACCAAGCACGGTGCCGACAGCCAGGGCTAAAGCAAAGCCGCCCAGCGCCGCTGTAAAGTGTCGCCGAGGTGTGTTGCCATAACACGCCGCTACGCGCTGCCTCGACGAACTGCTCGGCGACCGTTACTGGCGGTGGTAACACAAAGCTGGGGTAGCCGCTAACGCTGCTGACGAGTTGCCAGGCTAAAAGCAGTAGCAATAGCGCGACCGGCAGGCCAGCCCAGGCCCAATCGTGGCCCCCTCCCTGCTGCGGGCGACCTTTTTGCCCAGGAAGTTGAAGTGTGCCTTGCATGCTCATGCCTCCTGTGCCGCTGCCCAGTGGCCACGGCACACAAAAACCCGAAGTCAGCGACTTCGGGGCAGACAGAGACACAGCTTAACCCCTGTTTCGGGGGCTGCTACACCACAAAGAAAGAGCATGTGCTGATCACGTTTGGTCGCTGTACCGCCAAACGTGATCAGCACAAAACCTCTATTCGAAGCTTTGCGCAGCAGGAAGCTGAGTTCTGGATCTTCTTTATATCCGGACTATAACCGTCGGCCCCGGAGTTTCACCGGATCATGCGCGCCTCGCAACACGCTCGTGGGCTGTACCACCGATCGGGAATTTCACCCTGCCCCGAAGATCGTTTGCTAGAAACGATAGCAGCTTCTTTGCAAACTGTCAATTCTGGTTGTGTCACAACGCTATAGTGGCAAGAGAAACCTTTTGTTGCTCTGCGCGTATATCGATGCAAGCGGTTCAGTGTTCAAGAAAGGTCAGGTTATGGCATCGTACTCCACCCGCCTGTTCGCCGTTGTGCTGTTGTTTATCGTCGCTTTAAGCGCCTGTGGCGGAGAGCAGGCTACCTCGACACCGGTCGGCACTTCTTTCGATGCGCCGACCGCAACCCGCTCGGGTTTCGGTGAGACAAACTCGCAAGCTACCAGTGCGGTGCTGAGCGAGCCCACGGTGGAGGCGACGGCAGTAGTTTTGAGCGAGCCCACGGTGGAGGCGACGGCAGTGGTGCTCGGCGACGAAAGCGGTAGTACGACGAGCGATGGCGCGCTGCAGCCGGTGGTGATCGAAGGGCTGGAGACATTTACCCACCCGCAGGGTCTGTTTAGCATTGATGTGCCGCAAAACTGGTCGCTCGCCGACAACAGCAACCCAGAGGAAGCCATTCTAGTCTGGTCTGATCCGTCGCAGAATGGCGCGTTGATTGTCGACATCTTCGAGGAGGAGAGCAGCTACAGCGGTGAAGAGCTTGTGGACATTCTGCGCACCTTCCTCACCGACTCCTTCAGCGAGGAGCCCGATTTCAGCATCGAAGAGCCGGTCGCTCAAGACGACGGCAGCCAATTGATCGTATGGGGGTATACCGCGCTGGCAAGCAACGCTATCGAGGCACCGCTGCTGGGCAACAGTTTTATCGAACAGCGCGGCAACAAGGTGTCTATCCTTACCGCGTTGCTGCCCGAAGATCAGTTCGATGCGCTTGAGCGTGATACCGAGGCAATTCTAAACTCATATACGATCAACGCCGATGCGACGCTTGGCGATGGCACAGCGAGCGATGATACGACTGCACCCGTTGCCGAAGACTTGCCCGAGACAATTATCGGCGTTGGCGAAGCCTATCAGATCGGTGCTGTCGAGGTCGTTGTTAATGGGAGCGAGGAACGTGAAGGAAGCGAGTTCTTCCAGCCTGAAGAGGGCAATCGCTTCTATCTAGTCGATGTCAGCGTGACGAATATCAGCGCTGAGCAAACAGTTGTTTCGTCGTTGCT